>CATOLK010000068.1 GCA_951801155.1 uncultured Rickettsiales bacterium
AAAAAAATAACAAATCTAATAAAAAAAGAAAGATATAAAAATAAAAATTATTAAAGAATAAAATTATTAAATATATATAGAAAATAATAATAGTTTTATGCAAGAGATCTAATTTAAAACTCAAATTCATAACCTAAAATTTGACAATTAAAACCATTCAGATAATATTTATTCAAATTAATTATTTGACAAAAATATGACAGAAAAAAAATTTAAAGTTGCAGAACTTATTAGCACATTTTTTTATATAGGTAAATCGAAAATTTGTCCGGGAACTATGGGCAGTATAGCTACTTTACCTCTTATAATTTTATTTTTAATATTTAGGCAATTTGTTTATGATAATTTACACTTTAATATTTGTCCTATAATAACATTACCTCTTTTAATAATTTTTTTATTTTTTATTGGTTATTATTTTACTAAAGTTTATATAGAGAAGACAAAACAGGATGATCCGAAAGAAGTTGTAATTGATGAGGTTGTGGGACAATTAATAAGTTATACCATTTCACTTTTTTCTTATGTATTTTTAGTTAAGGGTACAAATGTAGATAAATTATTTCAACAATCGCACCCTTATATTCTCTATACCATTTTATTGATAATGCCAATTGTACTTTTTAGAATTTTTGATATTACAAAACCATTGTTTATAGGGTGGATTGATAAAAATATTAAAAATGCCTATGGTGTTATGTTAGATGATGTGGTGGCTGGTATTTGTGCTGGTATTGTTAATTTAATATTAATACTTTCTTTAATAAAAATATTTTTCTAGATGGAAATATTATTATTTTCTAATGATGAATTTTTGATAAATTTTTTTAAATCAAAATACGAATTTGTTGATTTAGAAGATGATAAAAAATACTATAATATAATTATATTTGATGATTGTGAAGATTTATTAATAAATAAATATATAGATAGTGTTAATTTTGATAATCAATTATTAATTAATATAGGAAATAATAATATAGATAAGTTAAATAATTTTACTACTCCATTTAAAATAACAGATTTACATAAGACAATAGAAAATTTTAAAAATTATTATATAAATAATATTTTTGTCTATTCTTATGGAATTTTAAATATAAATAAAAAACATTTTACAAATAAAAATAACGAAATTATATATTTTACTGATAAAGAAATAGAATTAATAAGATTTCTAATATCTAACGAAAAAGCTACAAAGGAAGAATTATTAAATGGACTTTGGGATACTAAAATACAAAATATAAAATTGGTTGATAACATTATATATGGTTTAAAACAGAAATTTTTATCTGTTAATATAGATGATTTTATTCTTAATGATAATGGTGTTTTGTTGTTAAACTGTTAATTTTTCTGATGTTTGTGGAATTTTGTATAGGAAATTTATTTATTATTTTGATTTCTATTTTTTTTATGTTATTTTAGAATTTAGATTTTCAAGATTGACAAATATATCTAAAAAATTTAAATTATAAAATAACGTTTTTTCAAAAACAAAGAACAAAAAACAGAAATAAAAGAAAAAATACACCAAAAACAAAACTAGGATTAATAATTTTTATAGAAAACAGTTAGATATTAGAATAAATTGTTAGGATTGTAAACTAATTTCTAAATAGCTAATAATTGACTTTAACTTTTAACATGATATAATACCTATATATTTACGGAAAAAAACATGCAAAAACACAAAAGAATATTATTTTTAGGATTTAGATGCAGCGGAAAAAGTACTATATCAAAAGAATTTGGTTTAAAGATAGGTATTAATGTTTTTGACACTGATAAAGAAATTGAAAGAGAACAAAACAAAACCATTAATGAAATTAGTCATAATGGCCAAAATTGGGATAAATTTAGAGAGTTAGAAGTAAAAAAACTTAAAGAATTATTAAATATTGATAATATAATAATTTCTGCCGGTGGTGGAATTGGTGTAAATAATATTATTTTTAATAACAAATATACTTTTGGAGATATTCAAAAACAGGAAATTTTAAAAAATAAAGATACTTTAAAAATATTACTTTGGGCAGATGATGATATAATTGCAGAAAGATTAAAACAATCAAAACTTGTAGAAAATGATAGGCCAGATTTAAATGGGCAAACTACAAACATTGAAGAATATGTTGCAAATAATTTAAAAATTATGCATGAAAGAGAGAAAAATTATAGAGAAATGGCAGATATTATTTTTAATACAAATAATTCAAATACAGATGAAAATGTAGAAAATTTGATTTATATTATAAATGATAAATACGGAGGAGTATGAAATTTATTGGTAAATTGGAAAAAATAAAACTAAGTAATCCAAATAAAAAAATTTGTATTATTATAGGCGATCCAGTAAAACATTCTTTATCTCCAGCTATGCATAATAGTGCTTATAAAATAGCGAATTTAGGTTATATTTTTGATAGATTAGAAGTTAAAGAGAATGAATTAGAAGAATTTGTAGTTGATTTAAAAGAATTTAATAAAAAAAATAATGGAGTATTAGTTGGTCTAACTTGTACTATGCCGCATAAAATTAATATTATTCAATATTTAGATGAATTAAAAGAAGAAGCTAAACAAATAAAAGCTGTAAATAGTGTTTTTTTTGATGGTATAAAATATATAGGTTATAATACGGATTGGTATGGGATAGAAAGACCATTTTTAGAAAGAAATATTGATTTAAATAGTAAAAAAATTGCAATTATAGGGGCTGGTGGGGCATCTAGGGCCTGTATTTATACTTTTAAAGTACATAATTGTGAAATTAATATTTTTAATAGGACAATTGAAAAAGCAGAAAATTTAGCAAATGAATTTGGTTGTAAAGCTTTCAATTTGTATAATAATGATGATAAAATTGAAAATTGTGATATTATAGTAAATATGACTAATGTTGGAATGGGTGTATTAGAAGAGCAAGCTCCTATAAATACTAATATTTTAAATAAAAATCATGTAGTTTTTGAATGTATCTATTCACCAAAAGAAACAAAATTAATAAAAGAATCAATAAAAATTGGGGCAAATGTAATATATGGATGGGAGATGTTACTTTATCAGGGAGTTGAACAATTTAAATTTTATACTGGAATAGAGCCGAATATTAATATTATGAAAGAGGTTTTATTATGATATTAGAAGAAAAAACATTTGATTTAATAAAAAATAGAAAAAAATGGGTTGAACCAAAAAATATAAGAGTTTGTTGCACTGTAACTGGAGAAAATTTAGAAGAATTTTTAAAAAATTTGGAAGAAACACAGAAAATTTGCCAATTTGTTGAATTAAGAGTTGACTATATAAAAAATTTAAAACTTAATGATTTGGATATTATTAAAAAAAATACTACTGTTAAAAATATTTTTACCTGTAGAAGTGTTGAAGAAGGTGGAAAATTTGAAGGAACTACGGATGAATTATTGAATATTATAAATAAGGCTAATGATTTAAAATTTGATCATATAGATATTGAAATATCAAAACTAGAATATATAAAATTTAAGAAAAAAAATTCTAAAATTATAGGTTCATATCATAATTTTAAAGAAACACCAGATTTTGAAGAATTATCCGAAATATGTGAAAATATTCTGTCATATAAAATTGTAGATATACCAAAAATAGCTACATATGTAAATTGTAATGAGGATTTAGTAACAATACCAATGTTAATCTTATCATTTAGAGAAAAAAATGAAATAATTATAATAGGTATGGGTGAAAAAGGCAGAGGTACTAGAATTACAGGACCAATGTTGGGTACATATTTAACTTTTGCTTATATAGGAGATAATAAAACTGCCCCTGGACAAGTTTCATTAGATGAAATTAAAGAATTTTATAAAAGTAAAAAAATAAATAAAGATTAAAAAAGCGCTTATAAAATTAATTTTATTTATTAAAAAATGTAAAAGTAAAAATGAAAATAGAAAAATTAAAAAATAAAGAAAATTTAGATAAGATAATGAATCAAATTTTCGAAGAAAATGATAAAGAAAATAACGCGGAACTTGGATTTGAACCTTTTGCTTATGCCTTAAAAGATGATAATAATGAAATAGTTGGTGGAATCCATGGTTGGAAAGCATTTTATGAAATTTATATAGATGAGCTTTGTATATCAAAGAAAAATAGGGGGTTAGGTTATGGGAAACAATTGCTAGAAATTGTTGAAAAAGAAGTGAATAAAGGGGATTGTGATAATATAAATTTGGTTACTAATGCTTTTCAAAATGCAATTGAATTTTATAAAAAATGTGGTTTTGAAGTTGAATTTGTGAGAAAAAATGGAAAAAATTCAAAATATGATAAATACTATATGATTAAAAAGTTGTAATAGATTTTGATTCTAAATAACAAGAAAAATTATTAACATATAACAAAATTAAATACAATAAATCATATTGCAAAATTAATAATTGGTAAAATATTTTTATTGAAATTTAATTCTAATCTGATATAATATAACCGTTACATAGATTAAAGTTATTTAACTATTATTTAATTAACAATAAAAGGAAAAAATGTGTCAGACGAAATATTAAGAGTTTTAGAAAGAATATTTAACAGTAAATCAGATAGGTATGAATTTTATTTTAAATTTTTCCCAACAATTATTAATTATGAAGATAATGAAGATGAAATTAATCCATATCTAAAAAAACTAATTGATTATTATAATTCTATTTTAGATAATTTTACTGAAAAAAAAGAATATCTCGTAGAAATATTAAAAAAAGAAGAAAAATATACCGGTTTTGGAAAAAAATCATTGATGGATTTTTATTATAAAATTATTAATGAACATGATTTTGGAAATATAAAAATAAAAGAAAATATAATGGAAAAATTAGGAATGAACAATTTATCTTTTTCTGTTTGTATTGATAACATCAAATATGATTTTTTATTTACAAAAGATGATATTATTATGTTTAATAATTCAACAAAAGATATTTTAACCACAAATTATAATAAGAGAAATATTAATTCTTTTATTTTTAATAGAATAGATGTTTCCGAGAAAAACAATATTTTTGAAAAAAATAATAATGGTTTTAATATATGTAATATAATATTGAAAAATTCAAATTATTTATTCAACCATTTTAAAAATTATCAAATTCGCAATAATATTTTATTAAAACCAAAAAAAGCTTTTATTAAAGCTCTTTGCGAAAGTGGTAATAATGTTGATTTACTCGAATATTTTGTTACAAATCATTATTTAGATCAATTTGATATAAAAACTTTAGTGGATATTTTTGCCGGTGCCTGTTTTGGTGGTAACTTTGAAATGGTTTATATATTAGAACGGCAATTGAAAATTGAGAAAATAAAAAATTTAAATGTTAATAAAAAATTTAATATTCTAAAACAAGCTTGTGCTGGTAATAGTGTTGAATTGGTTGAATATTTGTTAACAAATTATTTAAATTCAGACTATGGTTTTTTATTAAATGAAGAACAAATAATTGAACTATTTGAAGTTATTAAAAATCCTGCAATAACCATTTTTCTTATGAAAGAAGCTTCCTATAAAGGATTGTGTAGCGAGAGTTTTTTAAATAGAGTATTTTTTGAAGTTATTTGTAACGGACATATAGAAATAGCTCAACTATTACTTGAGCAAGAAAGTATAAATATAAATGTAAGAAATACAAATAAACGTACTTTTCTCCATTTGGCTGTTATAAACGAGTGTGAAGAGGCTGTTAAATTATTGCTTGTGCAGAAAAATATAGATGTAAATGTAAGAGATGAGGTAGGATTCACTCCTCTTCATTTAGCTGTTATAAATGGATATTTGGAAATAACTAAATTGTTACTTTTAAATCAAGATATAGAAATAAATGCAAAAAATAGACTTATATATACTCCGTTTACTTATGCTTTTAAGAGAGGAGATAAAAAAATGATTGAATTATTACTATTGCAAAAAGGCGCCGAGATAGATATAAGACCTAAATATTATAATACTCTATTTAACTATGCTTTCGAGAATAAAAATAAAAAAGTAGTTCAATTATTATACAATAAAGCAAAAGAAAAAGGAATAGATATAAATAAAAAATTGGAAGATAAAATAAATAAACTAATTAATAATAATATTGAACTTTTTGTTAAAGCAAGTAAAGATTTTACTCTTATTACTAAAAACGAATTAAAAAAGGAATAATTTTGTAGTAATAATGGAGTAATTATAATTAGATTAATTTCTATATAACTCCAAATCTTACTTCAAAATGTTTTAAATTTTTAATATTTTTAATGGTAAAAATGTATAATTATATGTTTCCTATTAAAAATATTAAAAGTTCTGTTTTTTTGTAATAGATCTCCTGCATAAAACTATATAGATATCAATAATATTTGAATATTT
>CATOLK010000069.1 GCA_951801155.1 uncultured Rickettsiales bacterium
ATCCAGAAATAAATTACTTTAATATAGAAAAAGAGTATTGGTAATTTTTCTATATTTTATAATATAAAAAACCTTTAAAATATTTTTCTATAATTTAATATTCTTTATATTACTGGATTCCACATTAAGAATTTCTAAATAAACAAATTTATTAAGAAATTCTAATCTGGAATGACGTAAATAAAGGAAAATTAAAGAATAAACAAGCTTATTAAAAAATTCTAATTGGAATGACGAAATAAAAGAAAATCAAAAAAATAACAAATCTAACAAAAAAAGGAAGATGCAAAAATAAAAATTATTAAAAAATAAAATTATTAAATATATATAGAAAATAAGAATAGTTTTATGCAGGAGATCTGTTATTAAAAAAATTAGTAATAAAAAAGTAAATTTTTTAGAAAAAACTATTTTTTAATTTTTTCAACTATTTTTTCAACTATATTTTCTTTAGTTATACCAAAAAATTCATAAACCTGTTCAGCTGGAGCAGAAATTCCAAATTTATCATTTTTTATTCCAAAAAATAATCCATCTTCTCCAATATATCTTTCCCAACCATAACCACAAGCTGCTTCTATTCCAACTCTTAAAGTTTTTCTATTTAATATTTCTTCTTTGTAATTATCATTTTGTCTATCAAAAATATCAAAACAAGGAGCAGAAACAACTCTTGCTTCAATATTTCTATTTTTTAATTCCTCTTGAACTTCCAAAGCTAAATTTACTTCAGTTCCAGTAGCTATTAAAGTAACTATCGCCTTTTCATTTTCTCTCAAAACATAAGCACCTTTTTTAACTAAATTTTCTTCTGATTTATCCTTTATAAAATTAACATTTTGCCTTGAAAATATTAAAGCAGATGGTGTATATTTATTTTCCATAGCTATTTCATAACAATCAATAGTTTCTTGTAGATCTGCCGGTCTAAAAACATTTAAATTTGGTATAGCTCTTAAACTAGCTAAATGTTCAACTGGTTGATGTGTTGGTCCATCTTCTCCAAGACCAATACTATCATGTGTTAAAATATATAAAACTTGTAATCCCATTAAAGCACTTAATCTTATGGCTGGTTTTTCATAATCCGCAAAACAGAAAAATGTTCCAGCATAAGGAACCACTCCACCATTTAGAGCCAATCCATTCATTATAGCAGCCATAGCATGTTCTCTTATGCCATAATTCAAATATCTACCACTATAATTATCTTTATTTAAAACATCTATAGATTCTGTTTTTGTAAGAACTGAACTAGTTAAATCAGCACTTCCTCCAATTAATTGTTCAACATCTTTAGTCAAAACTTCCAAGACTCTTTGTGAAGATTTTCTTGTGGCTTCTTTTGGGGCTTCTTCTATAATTTGTTTTTTAAACTGTAATAAATTTTCTTCCCAATTATCACCAAAATCACCTTTTAATAATCTTGTAAATTCTTCAAATTTATTTGATTTTTCACAATTTTTCTTCCATTCTGCGAAAACTTCTTCATTTCTTTCAGTTGACCTTTTCCACAATTGCAAAACATTTTCTGGAATTTCAAAATCACCCCACTCACTGCAATTTAAAGCTTTCTTTGTAGCTTTTAAATCATCACCTTTTATAGGAGAACCATGACATTTATTAGTACCTTCTTTTGGAGAACAATAACCAATTTTAGTTTTAAATGATATAAACACTGGTTTATCGCTGTTTTGTGCTTCCGTTAATACATTTCTTATAGCATCAAAATCATGACCATTTGCCTCTAAATATTTGAAATTTATTGATTCAAATCGCATTTTCATATCTTCATTTCTAGCAACGGAAGTATTGCCATCAATTGTAATTTCGTTATTATCCCATAAAATAATTAAATTCTTTAAATTCAAATTTCCAGCAATAGACAAAGCCTCGTAGCTTATACCTTCCATTAAACAACCATCACCAACCATACAATAAGTTTTATGATTTATTAAATCATTAAATTTTGCATTTAAATGTCTTTCAGCAATAGCCATACCAACTGCATTTGCAACACCTTGCCCCAATGGTCCTGTTGTAGTTTCTATTCCTTTTAAATAACCATATTCAGGATGACCAGCGGCTTTTGAATGTAATTGTCTAAAATTTTTTATTTGTTCTAAAGTACAATCTTCATAGCCAGTTAAATAAAGTAAAGAATATAACAACATAGAACCATGACCAGCAGATAAAATAAATCTATCTCTATCGGCCCAATTTGGTTTTAATGGGGAAAATTTTAAAAATTCAGCAAATAAAACTGTTGCAACATCTGCAAATCCTAAAGGTAATCCCGGATGGCCGGAGTTTGCCTTTGCTATTGCATCTAAGGATAGACATCTTATAGCATTTGCCATTAATTTTAATTCTTCGTTTTTCATGTTTTTCTGTTTAATTTGTTTAAAATAATATTAAAAAAAAATTTTAAAATAACAAGAAAAATTAATTATTAATTAATTTTTAACATAACCATAGATTTATTTTAATTTTTTTCTATTAAAATTCTATAAAGATTTAGATTTAACAAAATTATAAGAAGTACGAATCAACCCACTAATTTTTCAGAAGTTCTGTATTTAGTTAACAATCCAGCCAAGTTATATAACATAAATATACACATTTTTCAATATCCTATTGACTTAAAATCAGTAAACAAAATAGTTTTCAAAATTATATTTTTAACTATTTCTGCAATATTAGCACCAGTAACATATAAATTTTTATTAGCATTATGCGGTCTATCGGCAACAACAAAAATACTAAATTTTGGATCTTCAACTGGAAATACTCCTAAAAAAGATGAAACGTATTCTCCTTGTTTATATTCATTTTTAGATATTTTTCTTGCTGTTCCAGTTTTTCCTCCTACATTAAAACCATTAACATTAGCAAGTTTTGCTGTTCCTTTTTCTACTGTTATTTTAAATAATTTTTTCATTAAATCCGATGTTTCTTTTGAAATAACCTGACTTCTTTTGAAATTCAAAATTATATGAAAATCTCGGTGTAATCAACTCTCCATCATTTACTATTGCATTTGCAGCACTTATAACATGTAGAGGAGATACAGCAAGTCCGTAACCATAGGATATAGTCATAAGATTTATTTCTTTCCATCTTCTTGGTTGTAAAGGTAAAACCGTTTGTTTAATGTCTGTATTAATTCTTTCTAAAAGCCCAATATTTTCAAAAAATTTTAATTGTCTATCAATTCCTATTTTTTGAGCTATTTGTATAGTTGCAACATTAGACGATAAGGCAAAAGCCTCTTTAGTTGTTATTTTTTGTCTATTTTTAATTCCAGGAGAATCTTTTATAATAAAATCTTTATAAATAAAGTCGTTACTTACATTAAAAGTCGAATTTAAATTTATTAATTTTTCTTCTAATGCATTAGCAAAAGTAAAAATCTTAAATACAGAACCTAATTCATAATTGCCGTAAGTCGCGTGGTTAAATGTATTTTTAATATCATTAAGATTATTTGGATTAAAATCAGGAAGTGTAACCATAGCAAGAACATTTCCAGTTTTTATATCCATAACTATTCCAACTATAAAATTTACTTTATATTTCTCATAAGCGACAAGTAATTCATCTCTAACAGCTTCCTGTATTTTTATATCAAGGGTTAATTTCAATGGATTATTATTTATATCTTTCAAATAATTATCATAATATTCTTCAATTCCTATTATACCATTTTCATCAATATCTGTATAACCAACCACATGCGAAAAAAGATTATTATGTGGATAAAATCTCAATAAATCGTCTTCAAAAACTATAGCAGCTATTGGTAATTGTTTAATTTTATTTTCTTCATCTGGCATTACATGTTTCTTTACAAGAATATAGTTAGATTTTATATTCTCATTTGTTATTTTACTATAAAAAGATTTATAATCTAATTTTAGTATTTCAGATAAACTTTTTGCTACAAATTGTTCGTTATCCAATAATTTTTTATTTAAATATAAAGTTTTTGTCTTTATATCTGTAGCAATTATTATATTATTTCTATCAACTATATTTACTCTTTTTTTATTTTCATTAAGTGAAAAAATTTCTTGCTTGCTAAAATTTTTGTGATTAATTACTGTTAAATAAAACAATCTTATTACTATAGTTAAAAAAACTAAAGCAATCATAAAAAATATAAAAATAATTTTTTTTATCTTTATTTTATTATTCATTTTATATTCATTTTAAAGCCATAAATCCATTTTTATCAGCTTTGTCATAATAATATGGTATCAAATTTTTTAAATCCTTTATTTGTTTTACCGTTACTAATTCTCTATTATTAAATTCTTCTATTTTCATTTTTTGAACCTCCGTATATATTCTTTTTAGTCTATTCGGACTTGATAAATATACAATTTCTAGATCCAATGTTTTTTTCTGTTTTTCCAATATAACGATATTTTCTTGTATATCTCTTATATTTTTTTTTAACTGAAAAATTTTATATTTCACTCCTATCAAACAAAAAAAAGATAAAAATGAGCTCATAAACAAAAAATTCTTAAACAATATTAAAAACTCCTTAATATCGATTTTTAACATTTTATAGCCCCTCTCAATTTTGCTGATCTTGACCTTTTATTACTATTAGCTTCAACTTCCGAAACTAAAATAGGCTTTTTTGTTATTACATTAAAAATTGGGGTTTTTATTTCATTTTTATATTTATTTATTTTTCCAAGTTTTAAATCCCCATATTCATTAAAAAAATTTTTTACAATTCTATCCTCTAGTGAATGAAAACTCACCACTACAAGTCTTCCTCCACTTTTTAGTAATTTTATAGAATCAAACAAAATAGTTTCCAATTCTTTTAATTCATTATTTACATAAATTCTTATAGCTTGAAAAGTCTTTGTAGCATTATCTATCTTAGATCTTGTATTAAAACAACTTCTAACAACTTCCGCTAATTCTGTAGTAGTTTTTAAATATCTATTTTTTCTTCTTGCAACTATTTTTTTAGCTATTACTCTACTTTTATTTTCTTCTCCATATTTATATATTATATCAGCCAAATCTTCTTCTTTAAATTTATTCACCACAGTATAAGCATCAAAATCATTTTTACCCATAGTCATACTTAACGGTGCTTCCTTATTAAAAGAAAAACCTCTTTCAGCATTATCCAATTGCATAGAAGATACACCCAAATCAAGCACTATACCATCTAAACTATTTTCTTCTATATTATCTTTAATTTCACTAAATTTTGTATTCAAAAAACTAAATCTTTCTTTATATTTATCTTTTACTTCATCTGCAAAAACTTCAACATTTTCATCTCTATCAACTCCAATAACTTTACAATTACAGGAATCCAAGATTTTTTTTGTATATCCACCAGCTCCAAATGTTCCATCTAAAATTATATCATTATCTTTAGGTTTCAAACAATCTAAAACCTCATTTAACATTACAGATATATGTCCATTTAATTCATTTTGCATTTCTAAATATATCTCTATTATTCTTAATTTTAATTCTAGCTTCTACTAGATAATCTTTAAATAAATCCGGTTGCCATATTTCAAAAATTTGACCTTTTCCAATAAATGTAGCTGAAGATGTTATATTTGCAAATTCCATCAAATTTTTTGGTAATAAAATTCTTCCATCTTTATCAAATTGTAATTGGGCCGAACCACCAAGAATTATGGCAGAAAAGGCATCCTGTTCATCACTAAAAGGATCTAAATCATCAATTTTTTTACTTAATTCTTCAATTCTTGCTAAACTACAACCTTCAATACATTTATTTATAGAAGATTCATATAAAACTACATAAGATTGACCTTCTTCTTGTAAAACATTCCTAAACTGAGCCGGTAAGGATACTCTTCCCTTAACGTCAACTTTGTTTTCGAATGTTGATAAGAATAAACTCATTCTATGGTTTTTTATGGTAACTTATGGTATATTATGTAATCTTATGTTTTTAATGTCAATAAAAAAATTTAAAACACATAAATAAAATATATAAAACCAATTTATTATATAATAATGATATATATTTTAAATTAATAAATTTAATAGTTTTTATTTTTTTTAAAACCCACTATTTTAAAATCTAATATCTTAAATTATGTTATTCCAGATTGGAATTTCTAAGCAATAAATCGCTAAGAAATTGTACTCTGAAATGACAAGATAGTTTTTATTATTATTTATTCTTTTATTTCTCATTATTTCGTCATTCCAGATTAGAATTTCTTAATAAACTTGTTTATTTAGAAATTC
>CATOLK010000070.1 GCA_951801155.1 uncultured Rickettsiales bacterium
TTAGATTTTCTTGTAAGTTTATCTTACTAGAAAATCTTAATGTGGAATCCAGAAATATAAAGAATATTAAATACAGAAAAATATTTTAAAGGCTTTTTATATTATAAAATATAGAAAAATTATTAATATCCTTTTTTGTGTTAAATTAATCTATTGCTGGATTCCACATTAAGAATTACTAGACAATAAATTATCAAGTAATTCTAATCTGGAATGACGTAAATAATAGAAAATTAAAAATATTCAAATATTATTGATATTTGAATATAGTTTTATGCAAGAAATTCAATATATTTTAAGCTGTTCTAATTCCATTTTTTTCTTGCTCTTTAGTATTAAACGCACTTATAGCTTCATTAAAACTATCAATTATTTTAATAGCTGACTCCATATCAGTTTCATGAATTTTTCTTTTTTCACAATAAATAATTTTTATCATCCTTAAATTATTTAACTGACGAATTAAACCATTTATTATTAACCTATCTTTCAAGGTCAGTTCTTTATCTTTTTTTATACTATTTTCAATTGAATTAAATGGAAATGTTTTATTTATAAATTTTACCATATAATATTTTAGTGTATTTGAACTATCTTCAGCATTAATAATAGTTTTAATTCTTAACAAAAGATTTTTCTCGATTTTTTTAATTTCTTCTTCTTCGAAATTCATATTCTTATCAATAACACTTAATTCAATTAATTCTCTATTTTTTAAATTAATAGGTAATCTTGCTCTATTATAATCTGGCCTTACACCTATATAGATTTTAGCTAATTTATCTTTAACTTGATGTATATTTAATCTTTTTTCAGGATCTATTTCCAACATTCCTAACATCAAATCAACTAACATTTTTTTCATTTTTGTTTTAGAGGTATATAACCTTATTTCATCTAAATCACAAAAACTATTTTTTCTAATTTTTCTTAAAGTATCAGTAAAAGTTTTGCAATAATCTAGATAACATCTAGCAACATTTTTTTCTTCTTTTTCATATAAATGCTCATAATTTTGAAAATTTTCATAATTAAAATTATCCCATGATTTATAATAATGATCAGGAAATAAAAATAATTGATAAAATATAACACCTAAAGAATATATATCTGTTGCTAAAGATGGTTTAACTTTTTTCATTTCTCCTTTTTCATAATCCAATAACTCTGGAGCAAAATAACCCGCACTTCCCAACGCCTTTCTTTCTTCAGAATCTAATTTCGATATAAAACTAAAATCCCCTATTTTTACATTGTTTTTATTATTTATAAATATATTTTCTGGCTTTAAATCATTATGTACAAATCCCATTTGATGCAAACTAGATACAATTAATGTAAGCTTTATAGCTATTTCAAGTCCATTTATATTTTCAGTATACCCGTTATCATGAATAATATCAAATAAACTGCCACGCTCCATATATTTTGATATTTGTATTGGATAATTTTTTCCATTAATTTCAACCATATCAGTTTTTAATGGTTTTGCTAAACCGTTAATTCCTTGCAAAAGAGATTGTTGTTTTTCTAATTCATTTTTTAAGTCATCATAATTTTTTTCAAGTAAATTTTCTTTACAAAAAACTTTAAATACCCTATTTCCGGCCGAAAATACTTCAGCTTCACCCCCGGCACTCATATATTTAAATTCTTTATCAAATAATTCACTTTCGCTGCTTCTATATTTATTTTTTAATGCTTCAGTTGCACTACCAATATCTAATTCATTTTCTAAATTATCATAATTTTCTTGATCATAGTATAAAGAAGAATCTATAGATTCAAAGTTCTGTTTTTCTGTATTATTTGTATATTGTACTTCATTAAAATAATCTCTTGTATATGTCATAAATATTTTATTTTATTCCTAACTCTATTATATCATATAAATTAGTAAATGTCAAATTATTAATATAATTATAATTGTACTTTTTTAAGTTAAAATTTTCCTTATTTTTGTTGTTATTTTTTATTTTTAAAAAAGTATAATTTTATTATTCTAATTTCAACATAAAATCTACTAAATTCAATAATCTAATCATATATATTAGACTTTCTGAATAAAAAAATTAAACGTTTATAAATAGTATTAAAGAAATTAAAAAACTATAAAAAATATAATTTTAAAAAATTTTCAAAAAATATTTTTACAAAATATATAAAAATAGATTTTATTGGTAATTTTTTACCAATAAAATCTGACTTCTAGTATAACAAATTTATATTAAAGATAAAAAAATATCTCAATCAACTATTTTTTTTCTTCAAATTCGCCATTTATTGAACCATCATCATTTGTAGTTCCAGCGCTAGCATTATTAGTACCTGCATCACCAGTTTGTTGTTGAGTTTGATAAATTTTTTCACCAAGTTTCATTGAGGCATTGGTTAATTTTTCAATAGCATTTTTAATAGCTTCCACATCTTCACCTTCAACAGCTTTTTTAGTTGCCTCAACCTCTGTAGTTATAACATTTTTTTCATCTTCAGTTAATTTATCACCATAATCTGTTAAGGATTTTTCAACTGAATAAACTAATGTATCAGCATGATTTCTTGCATCAGCTAATTCTTTTTTGGCTTTATCACTAGCAGCATTAGCTTCAGCATCCTTCATCATTTTTTCGATTTCTGCATCAGTTAATCCACCAGAAGATTGTATTGTAATATTTTGTTTTTTGTTTGTGCCTTTATCAATAGCAGAAACATTTACTACACCATTAGCATCAATATCAAAAGTAACTTCTATTTGCGGCATACCTCTTGGAGCAGGCGGAATACCATCTAAAGTAAATTCACCAAGTAATTTATTATAAGCAGCTATATCTCTTTCACCTTGATAAACCTTAATAGTTACAGCCGGTTGATTATTTTCTGCTGTTGAGAATACCTGACTTTTCTTTGTAGGAATTGTTGTATTTCTATCAATTAATCTTGTGAATACACCTCCCATAGTTTCAATACCCAAAGAAAGTGGAGTTACATCAAGTAACAATACGTCTTAAAACACCACCTTGAATTGCAGCACCAACTGCTACTACTTCATCAGGATTTACACCTTTATGAGGATCTTTACCAAAGAAATTTTTAACAGTTTCTTGAACTTTTGGCATTCTTGTCATACCACCAACCAATACAACTTCATTTATATCAGAAGTTTGTAATCCAGCATCAGCAAGTGCTTTTTTACAAGGCTCTATTGTTCTTTTAATTAAATCATCTGTTAATTGTTCTAATTTTGCTCTTGAAAGTTTTACATTTAAGTGCTTTGGTCCAGTAGCATCTGCTGTTATATATGGCAAATTAATTTCAGTCTCAGTTGTACTTGATAATTCTTTTTTAGCATTTTCTGCAGCTTCTTTTAATCTTTGAAGTGCCAAACTATCTTTTGATAAATCAATATTATTCGAAGCTTTAAAACTATCAATTAAAAATTGTTGAATTCTTGTATCAAAATCTTCACCACCTAAAAAAGTATCACCATTTGTAGCTTTTACTTCAAAAACACCATCACCAATTTCTAAAATTGATACATCAAAAGTACCACCACCCAAGTCATAAACAACAATAGTCTTATTTCCTTCTTTATCAAGACCATAAGCTAAAGCAGCTGCTGTTGGTTCATTAATAATTCTTTTTACATCTAAACCAGCAATTTTTCCGGCATCTTTTGTTGCCTGTCTTTGAGAATCATTAAAATATGCAGGAACCGTAATAACAGCTTCTGTTACTTTTTCACCAAGGTAAGATTCTGCTGTTTCTTTCATTTTTTGTAAAATAAAAGCACTAATTTGAGATGGAGAATATTTTTCACCTTTAGCCTCAACCCAAGCATCACCATTTCCAGCTTTTACAATTTTATAAGGAGTTTTATTCATATCATCCTGAACAACCTTCTCGTCAAATCTTCTTCCTATTAATCTTTTTACAGAATAAATAGTATTTTCAGCATTAGTAACAGCTTGTCTTTTTGCGGGTTCACCAACAACCTTATCGCCTTCTTTAGTAAAAGCTACTATTGAAGGAGTTGTTCGTATACCTTCTGCATTTTCAATAACTTTTGTATTGCTACCTTCCATAACCGCAACACAGGAATTTGTAGTTCCTAAGTCAATACCTATAATTTTGCCCATTTTTAAACCTTTTTAAGTTGTTAATTAAATATTTATAGTTAATATATAGGTATTGATTTGAACTTTTCAAGTACCATCAAAAATATAACTTCATTAACTTTATTTTTTTATAATAGACCTTCTGCATAAAACTATTCTTATTTTCTATATTATATTTTATTTTTTAATAATTTTTATTTTTATATCTTTCTTTTTTCATTAGATTTGTTATTTCTTTGATTTTCCATTATTTACTTCATTCCAGACTAGAATTTCTTGATAAGCTTGTTTATTTTGTTAATTTCCCTTTATTTACGTCATTTCAAATTAGAATTTCTTGTAAGTTTGTCTTACTAGGAAATCTTAATGTGGAATGACCTAAATAGAAGGAAATTAAAGAATAAATAACTAATAATATTTAGAATTTTATAGAAATTATACATTTTATATTTTTTATTATTGATAAATTTTAAAATTCTTTTTCATCAATCCATTTATTTTCTATTTTAACAAATATATATAAATGAACTTTTAATCCAAAAAGTTTTTCAATTTCTTTTCTTGATTCAATATTTACTTTTTTTAACATAGAGCCATTTTTTCCTATAACTATTGCTTTTTGACTATCTTTTAATACTCTTATAACCTGTTGAATTTTTATACTACCATTTTTAAATTCTTCCCATTTTTCTGTTATTACATCTACAGAATAAGGTAAATCCTCTTTTAATTCCATGAACAATTTCTCTCTTGTTATTTCTGCAGCTAAAAATTTCATAGGAGCATCAGTTATCTCATCATTATTAAATAACCAAGGTCTTTCTGGCGCTATTTCAAGTAAATAATTTTTTAATTTATTTAAATTTTCTCCAGTCATAGCAGAAAGCATAAACAATTGTTTATAGTTAGGATATAAATCATTCAAAGTTTTAGCCATTTCCAATAACTTTACTTTTGGAACTAAATCAATTTTATTCAAAATAAAAATAAAATCATCTTGTTTTTTTTCTATATCATTTATTATAGTTTTAACTCTTTCACTCACTCCCTCTATACTATCGATTATTATACAAACAACATCCGCTTCCTGAATTCCATTCCAAGCATTTTTAACTATTTTTCTTTCCAAAAGTCTATCTTTTTTTGGTATAAATAAACCAGGAGTATCAATAATAATAATTTGAGTATTATCCTCAACATAAACACACTTTATAATATCTCTTGTAGTTTGAACTTTTGGGGTTATTATAGATATTTTTTCACCAACAAAAGCATTAGTTAAACTTGATTTTCCAGCATTCGGTAAACCAGCAAAAGCTACTTTGAAACATTTTTGAATTTTTTTTGTATTATTTTCTAATTTTTCTATCATATTTTTATAATTTTATTGATATTAAAAATATAATCATAAATAAACTTAATTATATTTTTGAATTAAGAACTTCGTCAATATTTTCTTCTTTTATACTATTTTTTAAACTATTATATATTTTATCTTCAATTTCTTCTTCTTCTTTGTCAGTATTTAAATTTAAATTATTATCATAAACAATAGAAGTATCATCAAGAATTTGTTCAAGAGTGTCACTTTCTACAACTTTATTATTATCCTCATTGAATTTTTTTATTTTTTCTTGATTATCTGTAATTTGCTCGTTTTTTCCTTCTGTAATGTTTACTTTAATTTTATCATTATTTTTATTGTCATTCGTTCCTTCTAATTCATTATTAACGATATTATCTATTTTATCAATATCATTATTTTTCTCCATAACATCTACCTTATTTTCTATGTTATTCTGAATTAAATTATTATTTACATTATTTTCATTTTGTACATTTACATTGTTAGTACTTTTTTGACTATCAACGATTGGCTGTTCAATTGGTTTTTTTTGTTTATTTTCATCAATATTTAGAGTATTATTATTTACATTATTTTCATTTTGTAAATTTACATTGTTAGTACTTTTTTGACTATCAACGATTGGCTGTCCAATTGGTTTTTTTTGTTTATTTTCATCAATATTTAGAGTATTATTATTATTTACATTATTTTCATTTTGTAAATTTACATTGTTAGTACTTTTTTGACTATCAACGATTGGCTGTCCAATTGGTTTTT
>CATOLK010000071.1 GCA_951801155.1 uncultured Rickettsiales bacterium
TAGAAAATCAAAGAAATAACAAATCTAACAAAAAAAGAAAGACATAAAAATAAAAATTATTAAAAAACAAATTATTAAACATATATAGAAAATAAGAATAGTTTTATGCAAGAGATCTATTATATTTTTTCTAATTTATTACCATCCCAAGAATAGAAATAATTTTGATTAAAACGAACAGATTTAATTTCTTTTGCTATTTTATTTCCTTCTTCGTCACTTAAATTATTTATCCATTCTTCCAAATTTTCTATTTCATTTTTCCTTTTAAGAATGTACATTAAACAATTATTTATTCCTTCGTGTGCTACTATTATCATTTTATCATTCTGTTTATATTTATCATAAAATTTTAACAGTTTTAAGAGTATGACTTTGTAAGTTTCGATTTTACCAAAATCATAATTCCAAAGATTTTCTTTTGATAAAGTATATTCTTTTTCATAATTTTTTTTTGCTTCTATTTTTAACATTCCGTCAAATATACCTTTACTTCTCTCTAATAATAAATCTTCGAAATCTGGCATTTTATTTATGTTTATTTCATTCATTATTATTTGACAAGTATTTATAGCTCTTTCTAATGGACTACAGATTATTTTATAATTATCAAAATTATCTTCTAATTTTTTTAATTTTTGACCGTTAATATGAGCTTGCAAAGCTCCGTTAAATGTTAAAAATACATTTTTCATATGTCCTTGTATTATATTCTTATTTACATTTGCAAATGTTTCTCCATGCCTAAATATATACCACATAGTTTTATAGATTGTTAAAATTATTAAATATTATTTATTTAAACTAGCTTTTTTAGTTTGTTGCTCACTACTTATTGCATTAGACTTAACATTATTTATGCTAATATCTTGACCAGTAGATGTTACGGAATTTTTATGTAAACCATTTTTATCAAGTGTTTGCTGTACTTGTTGCCCTTCAGGCGATAAAGAATTATTCTTTTTTTGTTCCTTATTTTTTTTAATTTCAATTAACTTATCTCTATCCTTTGGCTGTAATTTTTCTAACATTTCTTTTTTTTCTTTTTCTCCTACTTCTTTCCCGTTTTTATCTCTTATAACAAAGTCCAAACCTTGATCTTTATACTTTTCTTTAGCTGCTTCAAACCCATTTTCCCTGATATATGCCATTAAATCAACAGTGTTTACATTTTTAGAATATTTAAGATTAATACTATAATTTTTAAATTTATCTTCTTCATCTTCTGCAATATTTTCAACTGTGAATTTTGTAAAATTATATTTTTCTTGTTCTTCTTTATTTATTTTAGTTCCTTTAGGATAAAAATCTTCTGGTTTAATATCTTCAACTTTAGATTCTAAACCTAAACTTTTTTCTCCTATTGTCTTACGATAATTTTCTGATAATTCTGTTATACTACTACCAATTCCGGCCTTTGATATTTTACCTTTTTCTTTATTGTTTTTGCATTTTATTAAATATAATCTCTGTTTTTCACAATAATCTATATCTATCTTTTTATCTGGATGATCAAGAGAATAACCTATTAAATCTTCCATTCTTTTAGCATAATTTATTTTTTGGTTATCATCAAGTTTGTTAATTGATTTTTGTAATTCTTTATGTTTTCTTGTATTTTTTTCTCCATCTGCTTCTATATTTCTTTCACCAAATATTTTTTCACATTGATTCTCTAAATCATCATTTTTACTAAGTAGATCGTTTTCATCAATATTTACTGTATCTGCTGCTATAGCCATAACCTGCTTATCAAGATTTGATTTAGGATTATTATCTTTAAAAGAGAATTGTTGTTGTGTTTTTATTTTTTCCTCTTGTTTGGATAAAGCTTCTTGTTTTGCTTTAAGTTCAGTCATCTCAATTTTCAAACCTTCTAAATTTATATTTAAATCTTCTACCTGTAAGGAATTATTTAGATTTTTAAATTTATCATTTAATTTTGTTGTATCTTCGTTACTATTAAAAGGACTTATATTATCACCAGTAAATTCTTTACAGTCTTTTACTATATTTTCTGATTCTTTTTCTTTATTACTAATTTCATCTGATTTTTCATCTATTTGTTTTTTATATTCTTCATATTTTTGTTTTAATTCATCTTTTCTCTTATTTAATTCTTCTTTTTCTTTTTCTATTTCTTCATTAGTATTTATATTATTATAAGTATTTTCATCGATTGCTGCTGCTGTGACTGTTTCGTATTTTTTCTCAAAATCTTCTTCAAAATCTTTTTTATAGTTATTCACTTTATTTTTTATTTCATTGAATTTAATTTCACTTTCATTGATTTTATTTATATTTTCTACTACAGCCATAGTGTTTTTAATACATTTTTCGGCATCATCCACACTAGCCTCTTTTTTATATGCTTCATCAAATAAATTTTTTTCATTATGAAGAAAATTATTTAAATTACCTACTGTTTGCTTCAATAACTCTCCGCTTTGTATATTCTCCAATTTAACTTGTTCCCCATTTTCATTATAAAATTCTGCTCTACCATTTTTATATTTTAATGTTTTTGCTTCATCAACTCCTTTTTTTATACTACTATTTAATAGATTGAAAAAAGATACTCTAAAATCATCTTTTTCTTTTTGCTCTTTATCCTCCAGTTCTTCTTTGGGTTCTGGCTTTGGTTGTATTGGTTCTGGTTCATTTACTTCTTTATTGACTTTAATATTTTTATTTATTGAATTTTTATCCATATATTCTTTTAATTCTTTGATACCTTCTGCGGTGTTAAGAGGATTATTTTTTACACTTTGATTACTAAATGTTGTAATATATCCAATCCTACTCCTACTACTACCAAGAGAATCATAATTTTGCTCGAAATCTATTATTTCAGTTTTTGCTTCATTATCAGGATCTTTTATTCTAATTTCTTTAATAGCACCAGTTTCATCATTTTTAATTACTTTAACATTATTTTTTTTATTAAATAATATTACTGAATCTTTATACATATTGTAATTTGAAATTTTTGGATTTCCACCATTTTTTTCATACTCATTAAAATTTTCGTTAAATCCTTCAAGTATTGGACGAATAGATTCCTCTATTTTATCAGGCATCATATCGTCTTCTGTAAAATTTTCTCCATTATCTTTTTTAATTCCAATATCATTTAGAATTTTTGCAGCTTCTGCAGCTTCTGATAATTTTTCATTATTTATTGAACTTTTTGTTGGTTCTGTATTTGTTGGAGTATCATTTTTTTCTTTTGACGTTAAAGTATCTGAATTATCAGATGATTCAGTATTTACTGAAGAACTAGATGTATTTAAATCAGTTACTGTGGTTTTTTTTTCCGGTTCAGTTGATAAATTATTTTCTTGCTTTATTTCTTCTTTTGGTATTTTTCCTCCATTATTAATAATATTAACTTTTTGACTAAAACTTAGATTTTCCGGGCCAGGTTCATTATCTATATCTTGTCCATTTTCTTCTCTAATTTGTCTCATAGTTTTGTCTCTATTTTCTTTTCTTTTTATTGGATCATCTCCTATATTTTCTTTTTCTTTCCAAGATTCATCATCTGATTTGTACCATCTATTGGAATTTTCAGTATGTTCAGTCCATTTAACTCCATCATTATTTTTATTACGTTCTTCTGCTTCTTTTAATTGTTCTTCCGTTAAATTTTTGTGTTCTTTAAAATTTCTTGTATTAGTACCTAATTTTTCTGCCATTTTATTTTTTAATTCATTAAAAGAATTTTTTGTTAGTTTATTTCCTTCTTTTTTTAGTTCCTCTTGTTTCTCTGGTTTCTCTGGTTTTTTTAGTTCTTTAGCTATATTTTTAAGATTTTCATCAGAAATATTTATTAATTTATCGTTAATTGATCTTAGAATTGCGCTTGGATCCGTTGATTCAGTCAAACTATTCTTTTTTTCAGGTGAATTCAGTGAAGTTTTTACTTCTTTATCTCCTTTATTATTTATAGTAGTTTTATCAGGATTTTTTACTGTTGGATTAGTTTCTATATCTACCGATCTTTCTACTATTTCCACTGAATTTTGTTCTACTTTTATATTTGATTTATTAGGAGTCTTCGGTGCTAATTTGTTATCTTCTTGTTCTTTTGATTCTTTTGGTTTTTTGGATTCAGTAGTTATATTTGTAATGCTTTCACTAGGATCTGCAGTTTTTGTAACTGGTTTTATTTTTGATTGTTCATTTAATTTTTGATTTAATTCAGCTAGACGTTTTTGAGCTATTTCATTACCTTGATCTGCTGCAATTTTATAATATTTAGTTGCTTCTTTTAAATTAACATTAATTCCAGTTTCTCTTGTTGGATCTCCAAACTCATAAAATTGACCAAGAGTAAAAGCAGCCTCAGCATGATCTTGATTAGCTGCTATTTTGTAATATTTTATTGCTTCTTTTTTATCAATTTTAAAATATGATTCAGCAACTTTAAAGGCTGCTTCAGCATGGTTTAAATCAGCTGCTTTTTTATAATATTTTAATGCTTTATCTTCATAATATTTTGGTTTAAACTTATTTTTTGTTCCAATACGTTTTTCATAACATCTAGCAACGTTGTACATTGCTTCAATATTGCCTTTATCAGCTGCATCTTTGTATAAATTTTTTGCTTTTGTCAAATCTTGTTTTGTACCTAAACCACGTTCGTAATTTAAAGCAAGATTAAGCATATCATTTGGATCTTTGTTTTTTCCTTTTAGTTTTTTTTCTAAATTTGAATTTATTTTTGTATAATATTCTTTTGCAATTTCCGGATCTACTTTATCAACTAACAAATTGGCAATTTTTAAATTATTATTTTCACATGCATTTTCAAAACAAGTTTTTATGGTTTCAGATTTTATTTTATCCTTTGTATTATCATTTTCAAGTAATATTTTAGCTATTTTTAGATTTTCATTATTAATTAATGAATTTGTAAAAGCCTCTTCTATAGCATTGTTATTGTAATTTAATATTTTATTTAATAATTTATTATCATTAATTAAATATTCAACTGCATATTCACTATGTTGTCTTTTACATAATGCCAAAAAATCTTTACATAAATTTTTTTTTAAATCATCATATTTTAAAATATTTTCGATTGTTTTTTTTTGGATTTTAACTACATCAATATTATTATCCGGACAACACGCTGCAATAAAATTAATAGCTATATTACTTATATTTTCTACTCCATTTCTGCTTAATCTTATTTCTTCGTATTTTAATAACTTTTCATAACATTCTGGTACAGTTGCCGCTTTTTGAAGCACGGTACACATTTTTTCAGATTCAAATATTTTTTTTATTAAATTTTCTTCATCTTTATTATTAACAAATTTTTCAAATGTTTCTGTATCTTTTATTGTTATAGAATTTATTAATACTTCAGTTAAAACATCTTCATCTACTAAATTACTTAATTCTTTATTATCAAATATTGATTTAGCTAATCTTTTTTTTACATTTTCATTTAATTCTTTTGACTGACTTGAACAATAAGTATACTTCATAAGTGGAGATAAATTAACACCTTTTTCAATTATTTTTTGCTTTATATTTTCATTTTTAATACAATCTTCAAAGAAATCAATATCTCCATTATTAACAATAAAAGCTAAATTATCAGTTACTTCTTTAATATCCAAAGTTTTTAATACTTCTTCGTCAGTTAAAAAAGTTTTGTACAAATTTTTATATCCATTCATACAAGCTTTAAAAAGTATATTTGGACCATCTAGATTTTTTTCTTTATCTTCAGTATTAAGAAAAGAACTACGTATTTTTTCAATAGATTCTTTTTCCCCATTATCAGCCTTTATTATCAACTCTTCTAATTCTTTTTCTTTATCAGACATTTTCTTCTCCTAATTTAAATTATTAATAAATATCGAATAAATAATTATTTTATAAAATAATAATTACATGAAAATTAAAAAAGTCAACAAAAATATTTCGGTATTATTTATGAATATTTAAATAATTTAATGGTAAGTTTTACTGTTTTTAATTATACATATTTGTTATTTTTGTGATAAAAAACAATTTTAAAGGTTTTTTATATTATAAGATATATTAAAATTATTAATATCCTTTTTTATATTAAAATAATTTATTACTGGATTCCACATTAAGATTTTCTAGTAAGACAAGCTTACAAGAAAATCTAATTT
>CATOLK010000072.1 GCA_951801155.1 uncultured Rickettsiales bacterium
ACAGTATAAATATCCATTTGCCTGTGAAAAATATGCACAAATAGCTGATTTTATGGGTTTTGGCGGTAAAGACATGAAATTTCTAAAAAGGCTTTTGATGATCAATGTACCGCTGCAAATCCAAGATATCCATTGATAAGTGAAATGAGGGAGTTGTTGGTTAAGGCTTATAATGGTGATTTGGATGTAGAGTTTTAGAGAATTTTAATGATCTCTAATAAGGTAAATAGCTCATTTAAAAAAATGAGCTATTTTTTTGCTTATGTATTTATTTATAAATTATTAGTTTATTCCTTTTTGTTTATTTATTAGTAATTCTTTATTAATTTTTTCTAGTGATAAAAGTGTTTTTTGCAAAGGAGTATTATCATTCCATTTCTCTTTACATTCATCCCAATTCTCTTCACGACTTGACTCACGTTTTTTTTCTTCTATAAATTCTTTACAACCTTCTTTACTTTTAATACTTTTAAAATTATTCTTGTTTATTTTAAGATTATTAATTAGATTCTCGATAATATTTTTTATATTTGTCTCATAAACATTTGTTTCTATAGTCTCATTTTTTTTAGTTCTAACAACTAACAAAGCTAACCTTAAATCACTTTCATCAAGTTTACTTTTTTTTTGAGAAAGACTATTAAAAAAATTATTTAGAGTTATATTACTTCCTTTACCAAGAATAATACCTTTTGTATCTGGATTTTCAATTAATTCTAAAGCTATACTAGTTTCACCACTGTTACAGGCTTTTGTAAAGCATTTTCTTATAGCCTGTTCTTTTAGAGTAAAATTTATACTAACATTTCTATTATTAATTAATGTGTTGATTACGCTTGCTTTTCCATTATCACAAGCTTTATTGAAACAACTTTCTATAATTCCAGGTCGAATTTCATTTTTAATATTCTGATTATTAAGTAATCTATTAATTATATCTGTTTTTTCGTTAATACAAGCTATTTGAAAACATTCTTGAATAATATTATATCCTTTGGATTTTATTTTATCCAACATACCATCAATACTAATCAGTGTTTCGAATGCCTTTGTATTTCCCGTTTCACAAATCTTATAAAAGGTATTTGGTAGAATTTTATCTTTTATTTCTTCATTAGTTTTTAATATGTCAATTATCTCTCGTTTGTTGTTTTTGCATGCACTAACAAAAATGCTTATCATGCTGTCTTTATGATCTTTAATTAATTTAGGTCTCAACAAGTCATTATCTATTATTTTTTTAAAGAAACTTATTTTGTTATTTATGAAAGAATCCTTAAGGACTCGGAGAGCACTATCAGCAACTATTTTATTTTTTAATTTATCATCAGTTAATAATCTATCAAATATTTCCTCTTCTCCAAAAAGATAACTATTAATTAAAAGTCTGCTTAATACATCTTTATTTATTAATTGTTTTTTTTCATAATCATTAAGTATTAACATTATTATTTTTCTTCTTATTTCCGGTTTTATATTTTCACTATGAATTGCAGCTGCTATAAATTCAGACGAAGGATCACAACTTTTATCATTGTATATTTTAAAAACCATTTTCTTATTATTAAATAACTCTTCAATTACATCTAAATAACCGTTATAAATAGAAAAGCAAAAAGCATGACATAGACTATCAATATTTAATTCATCTAAAATAGATTCTTTATTCATAAATAATTTTACCAATTCCGTATGTCCATTTTCACAAGCTTGTTTAAAAATTTCAGACCTATTAATATTTCCAAGTAATCCCATTATTTCTCTCTTAAAAATAAAATCTTCAATAAATTTTTCTTGATTTTTTTTACAAGCTACATTAAGAGCTTCAGTTATGTAAAAATTATTTTCTTTACTAACCATAATATCTCTTATTTTTTTATTTTTCAATTGGTCTATTACTGTTTTCAAGTTTCCATTTGAACATGCAGTTACAAATCCTCCAACTACCATTCTTTCCTGTTCTTCAACAGTAGGATTTTTTTCTACGTCTGTTACAAGAGTTGGATTTGTTATTTCTGTCATAGAATCTCCATAAAAATTTTTAATTAAAATTATGATAATTTAGTATTTTTAAAAAGTCAATGAATAACTATTTCGACTTATTAAGGATATAAATTTCACTAATAATTTATTGTTTCTAAAATCTTGATGATTGGGTAAATATCCTATTGATTTTAAATTTTTACAAGATATAGTCATAAATATGAAATTTAATTATATTAAAAAATGCCAATTTTCAATAAAGTATTTCAAAAATTATTGAGTGAAACGGATGATATTCTTCAAAAAGAAAAAAAAGAAAGATTAATATCTGTAGAAGATAGGCTTGAAAAAAATATTAATCTTAATTTTAGAAACTATGCTGTAAAAAATGATTACGACTATATAGAAGAAGAAAACTACGAAGAAGAAACTGAAGAAGATGATGATGAAACAAATTATAGAGATAAAGATAAAGAAAGATCGAAACAAGAAAAATTAGAATATATAAATAAAATAAAAAAGCAGGCATTAAAAAAAATAGAAGAATTAAAAAAACAAGGTGTAAAAAGCAGTAGTGATGTGTACGGAGCAAGAACTTCTGAAAGAAATTTACATAGAGAAGTTGGCGGGATGGAAATTGATTATGAGTTAGTTGAAAAAATAGAACAGGAAAAAAGACAAACAAAGAAAAAAAGATATAAAAAGTATTTATCTCATTTACAAACTAAAGTTAAAACAGTTAAAGCAATGAGATCTTTGGCGTCTTTTGGTCTAAATGCACTTAAAAAAAGATTAATACTAATAAAAGCAAAAAAAATGTTTAAAGGTTTATTAACCACAAAACAAATTAACAGCATTTGTAAGGGTCAAAATATAAATATTAAAAAATTGAAAAAAGTAAGAGCAAAAATTGTTATGATAAATAAAGAGATAAAAAAACAAATTACAAATATTTCAAAGAATAGTGGTTTTGTTGAAAAAATTAATAAAAAAATTCTTTTAGAAAAAGAACAAAAAAAGAAGACAAATGGTCTCATAAAGGGATTATGAACGGATTATTAACGGATTATAAAGAGAGAATAAATAAATTGCGAATACTTATTAATAAAAAAATGAGGTAAATAAAATGATAAATTATAAAGATTTAGGTTTTGTAAATACGAAACAAATGTTAAAAAACGCCTATGAAGGTGGCTATGCTATTCCAGCTTATAATTTCAATAATATGGAACAAATACAAGCTATAGTTATAGGTTGTCTAAAAACTCAATCACCAGTAATTTTGCAAGTTTCTGCAGGCGCTAGAAAATATGCAGATAGCGATCTTTTAAAAGGTATGGCAAAAGGATCTATGGATATGATGAAAAGAATGGCAAAGGAATTGAATTTAAAAGAAATTCCGGTTGCTTTACATTTAGATCATGGTGCAAATTTTGAAATTTGTAAAGATTGTATCGAAAGTGGATTTTCTTCAGTTATGATTGATGGTTCTTCTTTACCATATGATGAAAATGTAGCAGAAACAAAAAAAGTTGTTGAATTTGCACATCAGCATGATGTTACAGTGGAAGGAGAACTTGGTGTTTTAGCTGGAATTGAGGATGAAGTTGCTTCTGAAAAATCACATTACACACAACCAGAACAAGTTGAAGACTTTGTAAATAAAACAGGTGTTGATAGTTTAGCAATTTCAATAGGAACTTCACACGGTGCCTATAAATTTAAAGTAGAAAAAGAAGAGGATATTCCACCTTTAAGATTCGATATTTTAGAAGAAGTATCAAAAAGATTACCAAATTTTCCAATAGTTTTACATGGTGCTTCATCAGTTCCTCAAGACGCCGTTGCTATTATTAATCAATTTGGTGGAAAAATTGAAAAAGCTTTCGGTGTACCAGAAGAACAATTAAGAAAAGCAGCAAAATTGGCAGTTTGTAAAATAAACGTTGATTCTGACGGAAGATTGTGGATGACTGCTATGATTAGAAAATTTATGACAGAAAATCCTGAAAAATTTGATCCAAGAGGATACTTAGGAGAAGCAAGAACGGCTTTAATGGAAATGTATATGAAAAAAAACGAAACTGTTTTTGGTTCTGCAGGAGTAATAAAATAATTTAATTTTTATTAATTGATTTTTTAAATTGGAATTTTTAAATAAACTTAATTTATTTAAAAATTCTAATTTATCATTAAAAATATAAAAATTTGAAGTATTTTGAAGCAAAATTAGGATCTTTTGAAAAATTATATTTTTTACAGTCTTTCAATTATCTTTAATACTATTATAAGTATATATTTTTTATGTAAAAAGTCTATTCTATTTTATATTCAAAACCAGAATCCTTTATCAATTTTATTGTATCATCTATATTTTGACCATCGGCAGTCAAATAACCTGATGCAAATATAGAATTTACAACTTTAAACATTATATTTTGTTTTTCTTTTATATACAATTCACGTCCAGCAGCACATCTTACATCTGCTTGCGGATTTAACAATCTTGCAAGGCATAAAACTTTTATACAATATTCTGGTGTTAATTTTTCAAGATTTTGTTTTTCTAAAGGCGTTCCTTTTATAGGAATTAAAAAATTTATAGGAACAGATTTTGGATTTATTTTCTTAACTTCTAATAACATATCGATAATATCATCTTCATTTTCTCCAAGTCCTATTATTCCTCCACAACACATTTCAAAACCAACTTCCTGAAACATTTTAATATTATTTATTCTTTCTTCATAGGTGTGAGTACTACATATATTTTTATAATTATTTTTTCCAGTATTAAGATTATGATTTATTCTATTTACTCCAGCCTCCTTTAATTTTATAGCTTGCTCTCTTGTTAAAAATCCAATAGAACAGCAAATATCAGTATTAATTTCTTTTTTTAGTTTTCTTATATATTCACAAAAGTCATCTATTTGTTTATCGCTAAATTTTATACCACTTAAACCTATGCAATGTCTTGCTACATGTTTATTTTTTCCAATATTTCCATTTAGCATTAGTTTATCAAAATCTATTAGGTTATATTTTTCAATATTTGCTTTTGAAACACAGGATTGAGCACAATATTTACAATCTTGACTACAATTTCCACTTTTTGCATTACTTAAAATTTGAACTTCTATTAAATTTCCTTTATATTTTTTTCTAATTTCATATACCATATTAACTAATTCATTAAAATCTTCATCTGGAAAATTTAAAATATATTTGCATTCGTCTCTAGTAAGAAATTCATTATTTAATGATTTATTTTTTATTTCGTTTAAATTCATCTTAAAGTAAATTTTTTGTTGAAATAATTATATAATATAAAATAGTTTTTTCAATAGAATGTTTCAAAAAAATTTAGCATTAAATAAAAAATTTATAAATATTAATACGCTTTTTTCTTTATTTTTAATAATTTTATTTTTTAGAAATATAATTCTAAAATATAGATTTTTTTATTTACTTATTAACTCAGAAAAACTAAATATCTAAGATTTTAAACAATGGTTTTTGTATTTAAAAACTTTTTAAATTTCTCGTTAAAATTCCTTTATTTCAGTAAATATAAATCTATTAGATATTATTTTTCAATATTCATTAAAATAGTGTAAGTAGAATAAAATTAAGAAAATAAAAATTCATAGTTCCAAAATAAGGCACCACCCATTTACACATCAAATATTATTATTCATATTTTAAATTATTTATTTTTATTATTGTTTATTTTTTAATTTTCAGTTATTTAGTCATTCCAGATTAGAATTTCTTGATAAATTTGTTTATTTAGAAAATCTTAATGTGGAATCCAGCAATATAAAGAATATCAAATTATAGAAAAATATTTTAATTATTTAATAATTTTATATATAAGTAAGCAGCGCCAAAAATAAAATATAACACTGTACAGGTCCAAACACATTTGGGAAAAACTTTGAAAAAATTTTACCTCATTTTTAT
>CATOLK010000073.1 GCA_951801155.1 uncultured Rickettsiales bacterium
GTTTAAAGGCTTTTAATGTATAAATATAAGGTGTTTAGATGGAATTTTGTGAAAAAATTTAATGAAAATTTTCAAAATGTGGAAAAATTATTTTTTAATTATAAATTAGATTTAATACAATTATAATTAAATGTTTACAAAAAATGCAGGAAATATTAAAAGATTTAAATAAAGAACAGTTGGAGGCAGTAATTTATAATAAAGGACCGCTATTAATATTAGCTGGTGCTGGTACAGGAAAAACAAAAGTCTTAACATCAAAAATAGCCTATTTAATAAAAACAAATACGGCATATCCTTCGGAAATTTTAGCTGTAACTTTTACAAATAAAGCTGCAAATGAAATGAAAAATAGAGTTGCTTCTATGATTAAAAATATAGATATAAACTCCATGTGGATAAATACATTTCATTCAATAGCTGCTAGAATTTTAAGAAAACATGGAGATTTAATAGGATTGGACAAAGAATTTAAAATAATAGATCAAAATAATCAATTAAACATAATAAAAAAAATTGTAAAAAGTCTAGGAATTAATCATACAGAATTTGATCCAAAAAATTACAATAATGCCATAGGAAAAATAAAAAATAATATTTCAATAGACAGTAATTGTTTATATAAATTGGAAGAAGTAAATGAACTATATCAAAAAAAATTAAAGGAAATTAATAGTTGTGATTTTGATGACCTTTTGTCATTAAATATAAAATTATTTAAAGAACATAAAGAGATTAAAAAATATTATAATGAAAAATTCAAATATATTCTAGTGGATGAATACCAAGATACAAATTCAATACAATCGTTATGGTTACAGATAATCAGTGATGTAGAAAAAAATAAAAATATTCCAATTACTTGTGTTGGTGATGACGATCAATCAATTTATAAATGGAGAGGTGCAGAAATTAAAAATATATTAACTTTTACAAAAAATTATAAAAAAGCTAAAATTTTGAAATTAGAAAAAAATTATAGATCAACTAAAAATATACTAGATACAGCAAACTGTTTAATAGAAAATAATAAAAATAGACATAATAAAAAATTGTATTCCAACGATGGTAATAATGATGAAAAAGTAAAGATTATAAAATGTAGTAACATAAAACAAGAAATTATTGTAATAGCAACAGAAATTGAGAAATTAAAAGAACATCAAAAAATAAATAATTACAAAGATATAGGAATTCTTGTAAGAGCAAACCATCAGATACCTGCTTTTGAAAATGTTTTTTTAAAATACAATATCCCTTATAAAGTAATTGGTGGACAAAAATTCTATGAAATTAAAGAAATTCAAGATTGTATAGCGTATTTAAGACTTATACAGGATCAAAAAAATAATATAGCTTTTGAAAGAGTTGTAAATGTTCCCTATAGATATATTAGTTTTGCAACTATTAAAAAAATTAAAGATTTAGCATTGGATGAGAATATAAGTTTTTTTGAAAGTGCAAAAAATATTTGCGATAATAGTTCTAGAAATAAAAGTATAGAAAATCTTATTAATTTCATTGGAAAAATAAATTATTGGAAGAAAAAAGAAAAAAATAATAATTTAAAGGATTTAATGGAATTAATTCTGTCAGAAACAAATTTTAAGGATCAACTTAAAAAAGAAGATAATTTGGAATCAGAAAGTAAATTAGAAAATCTAGAAGAACTATTAAATATTTTAAGTAATTTTAATAATATTGATGATTTTTTACAATATTTAGATTCAATTATTATTGAAAATAATAAAAATAATACAGATGGTGTAAATATTATAACTATACATTCTGCAAAAGGACTTGAATTCGATACAGTTTTTTTACCATTTTGGCAAGAAGGATATTTTCCTTTTTATAAATCTAATGATTATCTAGATATTGAGGAAGAAAGACGATTAGCTTATGTAGCTATAACAAGAGCTAGATTTAGATTATATATTACCTATTCTCAATTTATATATAGATGCGATACAATAATAGCAACTGAAGCCTCTGAATTTATAAGGGAATTGCCAGAAGATTGTATAGATTATGTAGATAAATCATTCGATAGATATTATAGTAATGTGGTTTTTAATAGAAAAAACGAAATACATACTGTTAATGATTGTAAAAAAGTTAATGGTCCTCTACTGAAAAAATGTATACATAAAAAATTTGGAGAAGGTTATATAAAAAGTGAAGATGGAGATAAATTAACTATATTATTCAAAAATTATGGTGAAAAAATAATACTAAAAAGTTTTGTAGAAATAATTAATGTATAAAAATGTAGTATAATCCAAATTCACTTTTTAATAATCTTTAATTTTTCCATTTAATCTTACTAAAATCAACTCCTTGTTCCATCATCTCCCATAACGGACTCATTTCTCTTAATCTTGGTAATTCTTCTTTTACTCTTTTTATAAAATAATCAACTTCTTCTTCTGTTGTGAATCTTCCCAATCCTATTCTTAAAGACGAATGTGCTAATTCCTGTTGCGTTCCTATAGCTTGAATTACATAAGATGGGTCTAAAGTTACTGAAGTGCAAGCAGAACCAGATGAAACTGCAACATTATTTATAGACATCATTAAAGACTCTCCTTCAACTCCTGCAAAACTAAAATTTAAACAACCTTTCCATCTATGCTCTAAACTTCCATTTAAATAAACTTTATCTAATTTTAAAAATTCTGCAATCATTCTATCTGCTAATTTATCTATTTTTTCTTTATCCTGTTGCATTTCCTGTTGAGCTAATTCAGCTGCTTTTCCAAATCCTACAATTAATGGCACTGCCAAGGTCCCAGATCTTAACCCCCTTTCCTGCCCTCCTCCATTTATAATAGCTTCAATTTTAACTCTTGGTTTTCTTCTAACATATAAAGCACCGATTCCCTTTGGACCATAAATTTTATGACCAGAAATACTCATTAAATCAATATTCATTTCATTAACATTTAAAGGAATTTTACCAAAAGCCTGCGCGCAATCTGTGTGAAAATAAATACCTTTTTCTCTACATATTTTGCCAATTTCCTTTAATGGTTGTATAACACCTATTTCGTTATTTACTCCCATTATGGAAACTAAAATTGTTTTATCTGTAATTGCATTTTTCAACTCATTAAGATTAATTAATCCATCTTTATCAACATTTAAATAAGTTATATCAAAACCTTCTTTTAATTGCAAATATTTACAAGATTCTAAAACACATTTATGTTCTGTTTTTACGGTAATTATATGATTTTTTTTCTCATTTCTATTAAATCTTGCAGTGCCTTTTATTGCTAAATTATTTGATTCTGTAGCCCCAGAAGTAAAAATAATATCTTTTGCATCAGCACCAATAACATTGGCAATTTTTGTTCTTGCATTTTCAACATATTTTTCTGCTTCCCAACCAAAACTGTGACTTTTTGACGCTGCATTTCCAAATTCTTCTGTCATAGTTAACATCATTTCATCTAATACTCTTCTGTCTAGTGGAGTTGTGGATTGATAATCAAAATAAATTCTGTTCATTCTATACCTTTTAAAATTGTAATTAATACCTAATATTATATTTTTTAATATTTTGTTTTCAAGAATTTATATTGAAATTTTTGATGTAAAATAAATTTCATCTAACCACTGATTTTTTAATCCTATAAAGCATTTTAAAAAATAAAAAATAGATTTTTTAGTTAAAATTAAATTAATCTACAAAATTTTAATTTTTTTCTTGCAAAACAATTTTTTTTATGTATAATGTCAATTGTTATTAATAAATATTCATGTAAATGATTTTAAAAGAGAAAAATTTAAAAAAGATATTAAAAATTCCTATATGTTTTATTGCTATGTTAATAGCAGTAAAATGTTTTGCACATAAAATAAGTAAATCATTGGCTAAATTTTTATTATTTATAGGTTCTTTTTTTGATTTTATAAATTCTTTTATATCTTTTATTATTCACGAATATTTATTTAAAATTAAAAAAGAAAAACACAGATATCTATTCTATAGAATTATAGATATGGTAACATTTTCTATATCACTCTTAATTCTAATAACTGTATTTTTCATATATAAACAGGCAACAATTAGTTTTTTACACAAAAAAAATTTGAATTATAATTTATCAACTATTTATAAAATGTTTTTATCAACAATTATTTCTTTGAAATTATATTATTATTTAAATAATATTTACAATAAATTATATTTTAAAACAAAAAAGTCTAAAAAAAGAATCTTTTCGCAATTACATAAGAATCTAACATTTAAAAAGACTTATAAAATAGTTGAAAATTTGAAAATATTAATTGAGAACAAAATATATAATTCCGGAGTTATAATTCATGCCTGCCAAAAATAAAATTTCGTACTAATATTATAAAAAACATTATAAAGAAAAAAATGAGAGAATTTGTTTTTCCTAATGAAATAAAGTATATTTTTGATGCTTTCCTGGAAGAAGGAGATGAAATTATGTTAGTAGGTGGTTGTGTCAGAGATTTTTTAATGAATAAGGAAATAAATGATTATGATTTAGCTACTAAGTATAGACCAGAAAAGGTTGAAGAAATTTTAAAATATAATAACATAAGTTTTTTTAAAACTGGAATTAAATTTGGAACTATCACGGCAATTATAAATGATAAAAAAATAGAAATTACAAGCCTCAGAAAAGATATAAAAACCGACGGAAGATATGCTGAAATTGAATTTGTTGATGATTATTTCGAAGATGCAAAAAGACGAGATTTTACTTTTAACGCATTATACATGGATTATAATGGTAATATTTATGATTTCTTTAACGGAATTGATGATTTAAAAAATGGTGTTGTTAAATTTATAGGTAATGCTGAAAATAGAATCATAGAGGACAACTTAAGAATTTTAAGATTTTTTAGATTTTATAATTTTTGTAATCCATTCTCAGGCTATGAAGCTCTACAGGCTTGTATAAAACATAAACATTTAATAAAAAATCTTTCTAAAGAAAGAATTTCTGATGAGTTTATGAAGATTTTAAATGTAAATTATTGTGTTAAAACTTTAAAAGTTATGCAATACTTTGGCATTTTGCAAGAAATATTTGGACAGCCATTGGATCTTGAAAATTTAGAAGTTTTTTATTCTATGAGTAATTTTATAGATTTTGATTTTAATAGTAATTTTATTTTAGCATTAATATTGTCTAGAAATAATAATGATTTTGATTTTGTTTTGGGTAGAAAAGTTAAAAAATTTATAAATGAAATTTTGTCTGTAAAAATTAATAAAATTAATTTTTTTGAAATAAAAAAATTGTTGTTTAAATTTGAAGATAAAGAAATTGTAAAAAATATAATTATATTAAATTTTTGTAATAATTTTACTAATTTTGAAGAGTTAGAAAAAAATCTAGATTTTTTAGAAAGAACAAGGATTCCTAAATTCAATATTAGAGGTGTAGATTTAATTGAGGCCGGCTTTAAAAATAAGAATGATTTTTCTAAAATAATTAAAACACTGAAAAATATTTATGTTAGTAGTGGTTTTAAGCTTGATAAATCTGGAGTTATTAAAAAGTTTAAAAAAAGCATTGAATGGAGAAATTAATTGTAATTTATCCTAGAAACTCTAGTCCTGAATAGCATAAACAAAGGAAAATTAAAGAATAAACAATCATAAAAACAAATAATTTAAAATATAAATAGTACTGTTTAATAGACCTCCTGCATAAAACTATATTCAAATATTAATAATATTTGAATATTTTTATAATTATTTATTTTTATGATTATTTATTCTTTAATTTTATTCTATTTATGTCATTCCA
>CATOLK010000074.1 GCA_951801155.1 uncultured Rickettsiales bacterium
GGATATTAGTAATTTTTTTATATTCTATAATATAAAAAACCTTTAAAATATTTTTCTATATTTAACTTTGTTTATATTTCTGGATTCCACATTAAGATTTTCTAGTAAGACAAGCTTACAAGAAAATCTAATCTGGAATGACGTACATAAAGGAAAATTAACAAAATAAACAAATTTATTAAGAAATTATAATCTAAAATTACGTAAATAAAGGGAAATTAAAGAATAAACAATAATAAAAATAAATAATTTAAAATATAAATAATACTTATTTAATGTATAAGTGGGCAGTACCTAAATTATATTTGTATAAATTCACATAATTTTGGAAAAAGTTACCTTATTTTTATAATATTTTGTATAAATTATTATTAATAAAAAATAAGGTAACTATTATTAATAGATTTTAAGCAAATATATTTTACTTGTACACTAATTTATTTTAATGTTCACAACAGATATTTTTCTCTTCATTTTTAGCGATTTCTTCCAATACTTTGTTTAATTTTTCAAATTTTTCTATAACAGTTTCTTCTCTATTTTCATCTGATAAAACAAAGCTATCAAATTTTTCTTTACTGATATTACAATTTATCGCTAAATTTTTAACTGAATTTTTAATATTTTCAAATATTCCTTTTTCAGAATCTGATAATTTTTTAACATTAATTCTATAACCAAGTTTAATTAATCTTTTTGCTTCATTAATATCTTTTTTATCAATTGCCATCAAAATTGAAGTGTGTCTTTCATCATCTTTATCTTTATATACTGGTTTTGCTGAATAATTTATTGATGCTGGCGATAATTTGAAATTTTCCAATTTCATTTCCCTCTGATGACCCTGTATATTTTTTTCGAATGTATCTTCTATACTATTATCTTCTATTTTTCTTGCGGCTGTAAAACTGTAATTGTTAACAGTACCGGTTTTTATATTGAGATTTGTAATTGTAACACAACTTTCATTTTTTAGGTTATAACCATATTCTTCATTAAAATATTCTTTGTATCTTTCATTTCCTCTATAACCGGCACTTTTAAGATCATCTATATCTAAACACTTACCTTCACCTTCAACTTCTATGCTATTAGGATTATAATCGTGTCCTTTTACAGCGTAACAAATTGAGTGTTCTTCATGGTAACGATCAAAATTTATTATATTTCCTGCTTCTCCCTGTAATTCCTGATAATCATCATAAATATCTGTTTTAGCTCCTTCATCAATAGAATAAATTTTCCCGTTATCTTCTACTTTAATTCTTCTTTTAACCAAAGCATCATTTATTATATTTTTTACTATAAGCATTTCTTCTTTACTAAAAGATTCTTTAATATTTTCAAAAATTGATAAATTATTTTCAAATATTTGGTTTTGAATTTCTTCTGATTCTTCTTCTTCTGTATTCTGTCTGTTTTCATAAAGATTGTATTTTAGAACTTTGTTTTGTTTTGTTATATCACTTATAATTTCATTATTTTTATTTAAAAAAATCTTAATTTTATTACATAATTCTTCTTGATTTTGTTCTTTAAATTCTTTATCTAAAGCTTCTAATACAGTTGGATTTCCATTTGTATATTTATTATTTACATAAACTGCATTTAAAAAACTAAAAAATCCTGCTACACGATCCTCTGTTAAAGGTATATGAGAATAACTTATAACATCATTATCTTTTCCATCATAAAATCCAGTAACTATTCTATTATTAATTTTCATTCTAGCTAAAATTAAATTTATTGATTTTATTTCTTTTACATAAGAGCCATTACATAGAGCAGTCATATTATCCATAAATTCATGATTTCCTTGTGCTAACTTTATGGTTGGGCATACCTCACAAAGTAATATAGAAGTTAAACTTTCTTGTCCTCTATCTAATACATCTCCTAAATGATATAAATCTCTAGCATTCGATGTATCTGGAATAGGAATGACGACTATATTAGTATTCTCTTTTTTTCCTTCTTCTATTCTTAATAAATTTTCATCTATCTCTTCTTCATATCCTTCTAAAATTACTTCTTCTTTTTTTAATTCCATTTTATCATTATCTAATATTCCTTCTATACTATCTTTTGGCTCACCTACCATTTTGGGTCCAATATAAGGTAAATCATATTCGTAATATTTACCATTAGCCTTTTCATAATAAATTCCTTTATTTCTATCATAATATAAAAATTCATTTTCTTTAAATTTAACACCACACATTACTGCGGCACCCATTAGAGATATTAAATCCCCGTGAGTGTCCGTTGTAAAAGCTCTTTCTTCTATATCGCTTGTATCATCTTTATATTTAACTTCTATTACTCCACTTTGGATATTATTGTTAATTTTTATAATACAGTCATTCAAGAATTCCTCTTGCTTTTGTTGTTGTTTTTCCGATAAATATTCTGTCATATTTTCTCCTATTTTATAAATTAATAAATAAATATAAAATTTACATCTTAAAACAATTTTTATTTTAATTAATTATTTTATATATAATAAATCACAATTGCATTATTTGCAAATATTCAGGCACAGTAGTATTCCAACCTAATTCACTTTCAACCCTTTCTGCAAAAGTTTCGCTAGATTTTTCTTCTCCATGTACTATAAATAATCTTTTTGGCTTATTTTCAAAACCACCAAGCCAGTCCATAAGTTCATTTTGATCAGCGTGTGCTGACATATTTTCCAACTTTTCTATTTCAGCATTTATTTTTATTGTTTGTCCATGAATTTTTAACTCTTTTGCTCCATCCTGTAATGATCTTCCTCTTGTTCCAACAGCCTGATAACCAACTAATAAAATTGTATTTTTATTATCTGGACCATAATGAGCTATATGATGTAAAATTCTTCCACCAGTAGCCATACCACTTGCGGAAATTATTATTGATGGAATATTATATTCGAAAATTCTTTTTGATTGATCTACTGTTGTTGTAAATTTTGTATCATCAAAAATTTCAAAACATTCTTCTTTTGTCAATCTGTGTTGATCTGCAAAATCATCTAAAAGATTTGTAACTTTTATAGACATAGGACTATCAACAAATATAGGTATTCCTGGAATTTTTTTCTCTTTTTTTAATTTATAAATATAATATAAAATTAATTGTGTTCTACCAACTGCAAAAGCTGGAATAATCAAATTTCCACCACGACTTACAGTTTTTTTAATTATTTTACAAAGCTCTTCCTTACAATCTATATCTTTATGAATCCTATCTCCATAAGTAGATTCACATAAAATATAATCTGCATTTTTTACTTTTACTGGATCATATAAAACTAAATCATTAGTTCTTCCTAAATCTCCAGAAAATACAATAGTTTTTTCATCCAAATGTAAAGATATAGTACCAGCTCCTAAAATATGTCCTGCAGGATGGAATTCAAAACTTACACCATTACCCAAATCAACTTTACTATCAAATCTTACTATTTTAAATTGTTTTAAACATTTAACAGCATCATCCTCTGTATAAAGTGGTTGTGGATTATCATGTTTCGAAACATGTTTTTTAGCCATATATCTAGCATCTTCTTCTTGCAAATAACCAGAATCTGGTAAAATAATTTTTGCTAATTCAAAACTTGCCTGAGTACTATATACAGGACCTTTAAACCCTTCTTTTACCATAAGTGGAATATAACCACTATGATCCAAGTGAGCATGAGTTAAAATAATTGCATCGATATTTTTTGGAAAAATAGGTAATTTTTGCCTATTTTTTAATCTATCATCCTTTAATCCTTGAAATAAACCACAATCTACGAATATTTTTTTATCTTTATATTCAATTAAATATTTTGAACCAGTAACTGTTCGCGACGCTCCTAAAAAAGTAATTTGTGGTACTTTTATATTAGTAATTTTAAAATTAATTTTTTTCAAACAATTATTGCAGCTATTAAAAATATTACTAAATATACTTTTTTTAGCAGGATAAGGTAATAATTTGTTTTCTTTATTTTCTTCCGTCATAAAGCTCTCCATTAAATTTAATAAATATTCTTTACCTTAATAAATCTGGAAAAAATACCAGAAAAATACCAATTATAAACATAATGGATCCTCCTATTATAGTTGAATATTTTTCATATTTAGTTCCAATATATTTATTCATTGCAAAAACAGCACAACCAAAAACAATAATATCATCAGCCATAAACATTATATCATACAAAAGCAAATACATATAATACATAAAATTGCTTAGATTTGCTTTAGTTAATATATAGGTATAGGTTGCAGGTAAAGCAGCAGAACAAACAAACTCTATTGAATTTACAACAAAAGCCAAAAATACTATACTTAATACTGCAAAAGTTGATAATTGAGCATTTACTATAGATTTTATTTTACTCATTGATTTATTTCTTGTTTCATTGTTTTCTAATTTGCATACCACTTGACCTTTATTTTTTATATAATCATGTATAGTAATTATTCCAAAATATAAAGCAAAAAGTCCAATAACTAAATTTAAAAGTCTTACATAGCCAATAAACAAAAAAGCATTTAACCAAGCAGTCATAAATAAGTAATATAAAATTCCAGAAGATAATACAAAACTACCAACTAAAAACCATATTTTCTTTTTATCTCCTAGAGTTATAGTTATCGATAACAAATAAACTAAAACCCACATAGCACATGGATTAAAACCATCAGCTAAACCAACAAGTATAGTAAGAGCCGGTAAAGACAAATCAAACAGTTTAATTTCACCAAAAAATGGAATTTTTAAAGTTTTTTTATAATTTCCTTCTTTATCATCAGTGTTTTTTGTATTATTTTCAAATAAATCTATTACTTGCTTTTTTTTATCCTCACTATTTTCAAAACCTATAAGATAATTGGTTTTTGTAAAAATCATAGGTGTTCCAACACTGCCTAAAGAAATATCATGAATATAAGCATACTTCGATAATAGATCAAAATCATCTTTATTTGCTAAATCATGATAATTTATATTATAAACATTTTTTAATTTTTTTTCATTAATAAATTTTTCTAATTCTCTACAGTGTTTACAGGATTGTTGAATGAATATATGAACATTACCATCTATAATATTATCCTTATTTATTTTTTTACTGATTTTTGGCTGATAACTTATTATAAAAAACAATATTGTTAAAATTAATAATGTTATATTGTTAAATCTATTTTTTTCACTAAATAAGTTTTTGTAGAAATTTTTCACCTTTGCAAACATTATAGTTTATATAATTATTATTATAATAATAATTAATTTAAATAATTATTTTAATAAATCAATCTGTTTTTAATAAAATTTTTTGATTTTATGATGATATAAAAATTTTTAATGACTAAAATCTCAAATGCTAGTTTTTAGTTATATTGAAAAAGGTTAAATTTCCTAAGATTTTCATTTTTGTTTAAATAATATAAAAACTTTAAATTAAAAAAGATAATAAAATATAATTTATATTTATTATATGACAAAATATATTATTAGACCCCCTACATAAAACTATATAGATATCAATAATATTTTAATATTTTTAAATTTGTTTATTTTTATGGTTATTTATTCTTTAATTTCCTTCTATTTACGTCATTCCAGATTAGATTTTCTTGTAAGCTTGTCTTGCTAGAAAATCTTAATGTG
>CATOLK010000075.1 GCA_951801155.1 uncultured Rickettsiales bacterium
TAAATAAATTTAAAAATATTCAAATATTATTAATATTTGATTATAATTTATGCAGGAGGTCTAATAAAAAAATCAACGAATGGCCTTTTTACCAAAATAATGAAATCTTTATTGTTTTTAAATATAAAAAGTATGATGCTTTAGTTTTTATATTTAAAAGCAAGAAATTCAACACAAAACCTTTTTGTAAAGTAAGAAACTTGATTTTTTATTTTATGTTATTAAGATTAAATTAAAAATTAATTTGATATTGTAAAATAAAAGTGTTTAAAATATTTGATGTTTTTTTTAAAGAAAAAAAAATTGTTATAGTTACAGATAACAATATAAAAACTAGAGAAATAACAAAATTTTCTAGATTTATAAAAATGTTATTTTATTTTTGGGTTATATTTACTAGTATATTTTTTCTAATCAATAGAAGAATTCAAATTATAAAAGACAATAAAATAAAAGAATTAAAAGTTGTAAATTCAAATTTAAACAACGATATAAAAAAAATAAGTTATTTTTTAAAAGATCTTAATGGGTATTTATATACACTTAATTACTATGATAGATTTAATAAAATTGATATAAACCAAATTAGTGGTTTAAGTAAAAATATCTTAAAAAATAATTCTTTAATTGGTATTAATGATTATAAGGAAATTTTACCAGTATTAGATGAAATGGAAAGAAATATAGCAAATATTGATACTCTAGTTTCTGCAAGAATTAATGGTATCAACAATTTATTGAAAGAAGTTTCTTTAGACCAAGAAGCTGAAAATATTTATAAAGTTAGTTATCAGAATACAAATCTTCATATTGATAGAGATATTGTCTCTAAAAGTAGTATTTTAGTCAATAAGTCAAGTTTGGTTAAACTAAAAAAAGATATAAATTATTTAAATTTTTTGGAATCGTTCTTAAATTTAATTCCTATTTATAAACCTATAAATAATTATTATATTTCAAGTAATTTTGGTACAAGAGTTGATCCTTTTACAAAAAAAGCAAAATTACATAAAGGAATTGATTTTGCTGGACCATTTAATTCAAAAATATACGCACCAGCTGATGGAATTGTTGAAATTGTAGCAGTTAGGGGTGGTTTTGGTAATAGTATAGAAATTAATCACGGTAATAATATTGTAACAGAATATGCCCACTTGAATAAAGCCCTTGTAAAGGTCGGTGATGTAGTCAAAAGAGGTGATGAAATAGCAATACAAGGTAGTTCTGGAAGAAGTACTGGTCAGCATCTTCATTGGGAAGTAAAAGTAAACAAAAAGAATGTTGATCCAATCAAATTTATACGTATGGGAGAAAAAATTTATTAATTTAATAACAAAAAAGAGGTAAAAAATGGCTTTAATAAATTCTTTAAAAGAAGTTCCTTCATTGATTTCAAAAAGTGTAATAATAACAGGTGATATAAAAAATGCCTCTAACATAGAAATAGAAGGTAAAGTAGAAGGTAATATATTTGCTGATACAATAACTTTAAGAGAAGGTGGAGAAATTATTGGAAATACAAAGTCTAAAATTTTTAATATAAAAGGTAATTTTAAAGGAAATTCAGTAGCAGAAAAAATAAATATTTCTGATACTGCAATAGTAAATGGATTATTGGAATATAATTTTTTATCAGTTGACTACGGTGCTAATATAAATTGCGAATTAAAGAGAATAAATGAAAAAAACAATAAGTCAATTAGTCTTAATAATTTAATAAATTTAAAACAAGAAATTGAAAAAAAAGATAATAAAAATGATGATGAAAAAGATATAAATAAAGATAAATGCGAAAATAAATAAAATATTGATTTATTATATTTTATAATTTTATATTTACTTATAATAAATAATATTTTACAAAATGCTGAAAATAATTAAACTGGTATTTTTAATAATCCTTATGATTATGAGTTTTTTTGCTGGAGTAATATTTAATAGGCCAAAAATGAATAATTATAAAGTTACTAATGAAATAATTTTCAAAAAAGAAGGGTTAGATTTAATTATTGACGATGAAAAATTAATAGAAAATAATAACGTAGAAAATAAAGAAGAAGATGCTCCGAGAATAAATGAAAATGAAATTAAAGATAACAATGAAAATATAAAAATAGATAATACTGATCAAAATAACGAAGGATATGAGATTGATAATGGTAAAGATATTGATAAAAGAACATAAAATCATAATGATGGAAAGTACACGAAAAAATGTAACTTTATCTTGTTGCTATTTCAAAATAATTTAGGGATACAATATGGAAGAAAATACTATTTTTGCTCCACTAACTATAAAGGGAAGATGTAGCGTATATTTAATAAGAATTTCAGGAAAGAAAACTCTTGAATGTTTAAAGTTTTTGGGAGTAGCTAAAAAATTAGAAGATAAAAAAGCAACACTTTGTAAAATTAAAGATAACGATAATAATGTATTAGATGAAGCTTTAATTACATTTTTTAAAGAACCAAATAGTTTTACTGGTGAGGATGTTTGTGAAATTAGTTTACATTGCTCAAGTTATATAATAAATACTGTTTTTAATATTTTATTAAACGTAGAAGGTGTTAGATTGGCTGAACATGGTGAATTTTCGAAAAGAGCTTTTATAAATAATAAACTAGATTTAACTCAAGCAGAAGCTATAAATGATTTAATTAATTCGGAAACAAAGTTGCAACATAGGCAGGCAATAGAACAATTAGAAGGCAAAAACTCTAAATTTTTTGAAAACATGAGAAAAAATATACTTGATATCAATAGCTATATTGAAAGTATGATTGATTTTCCTGAAGATGATATAGATGAAAGTATATTAGAAAAAGCTAAAAATAAAATTGATAATTTAACTGAAAATATTAGAAATATTTTAAATGATAATATGGTTGGAGAAAAAATTAAGAAAGGTTTAAATATTTCTATAATAGGTGAACCAAATGTTGGAAAATCTACATTTTTTAATTTTTTAGCCAAAAAAGATATAGCAATAGTTTCAAATATAGAAGGAACAACAAGAGATATTTTACAAATATGTTTAGATATAAATGGTATTCCAGTAAATTTCTCTGATACTGCAGGAATTAGGGAAACAACTGATATTATTGAAAAAGAAGGAGTAAAAAGAGCTATAGAAAATGCAAAAAATGCTGATTTGAGGATATTGCTATTAAGTCCTGAAAAATATGAGATTAATGAAAATTTTAAAAATATTATTGATGATAATACTCTAGTTATTTTTAATAAAATTGATCTGATAAATAATGATGAATTTGAGAAAATAAAAAAAAATCTTAAAAATAAAAATATTATTGGAATTTCTTTGAAAGATAATATAAATACAACAGCAATTTTCAGTTATTTAAATAATTATATTGATAAAGCAATAACACCATATATTGGTACAAATATTACACAAGAAAGGTATAGAAAAGAGCTTAAACAGGCGTTGGAGTTTTTAGAGAATGTGAATTTTAATTTGCCAATAGAAATAATTGCTGAAAATATTAGAAAAGCTAATTTTTGTGTTGGAAAAATTACGGGTCAAATAAATACTGATGAAATTTTGAATAATATTTTTGAAAAATTTTGTATAGGAAAATAATAAAGTTATATTATAAAGCATTATCTAATTATTAATAATGTTTAGATATTTTGTTTTGTATAGAAAATCTATTAATTGTTATAATGCTTTAATTGGTATGAAAATTTAATTTTCCTTGACTTTAATTGTTATTTATTGTAAACTAAATACAATTTTTAAAAAAACTTTGCTTATGAAGATAAAAGAATTTATAAAAAACAAGAAATTATTCAAATCAACAGTAATTGTCCCGACTTTAATTTTGATATTTTTAGCTCCAAAAATGACATATGTATATAATAGTAAAAAAGGTGATTTTCTAAAAGTAAAAAATAAATATTATAAAACATATTTAATTAACAATAAAAATAATTTATCCAATTCTTGTTTTGGAGAAGTTAGCAATATAAATTACTATAATTCAGTTTATAGTCAAATAATAAATATAATTTTTAGTATGGGTAAGAATAATTATTTTTCGGAAAAAGATAGAAATACGCTATTTAGTTTTATAAAAAGAAGCGAAGTTAAAAATTTACTAACTAAAATAAAAAATGTTAATTTATTGGAAATGAATACAGATTCCATGGCAGAATACGATTTTTTAATTGCTCTAATTAATGATCTGAATTTTTCTTCTCAAAAAACCATAGAGGAATATTATAGAAAAGCTATAGATATTAATAAATTCAATTCTAATTATTATCTACAATTATCAAAGTTTTATACAAAAAATTGTTATTATGATAAGGCAATAAATACTCTATTAGATACATTGTCATTAATGGCTATGAAAAACGATGATAATAAAAATAATTTATATAATATTTATTATAATTTAGGAGATTTATATTTTTCTAAAAGAGATTATGAAAATTCCATGGTATATTATACAAATGCTCTTGTTAATTTAGATTATAGAAACAAAAACTCAAGAAAAGCAAAGGTATTGATAAAACTAGGGGATATAATGACAATAAGAGGTGAATATTTTGAAGCTATAAATTACTACAAATATGCCTTGAGTTTAAATGATAAAAAACTACAGAAAGATGAACGTATTTTATTATTGTTGAAATTATCGAATGCCTATTATTCTTATGGAAATTATGAGAATAGTTTAAAATTTGCAAAAAATGCTGTTGTAAAAGCTAAAAAACTAAATGATATTTTACTTTATTCTAAAGCAAAATATTATATATGCTTAAACTATGAATATTTAGGAAAATCAACGGAAAAAATAAAAGAAAATTGTGATGAAGCAATAAAAAAAGCGGAAGAATATAAGGAAATAACAAATAATGTATATTCTTATATTAATTTAGCTGAAATGTTAGATTATTCAGCTTATACAAGAGATCCTATTCTAGCAATTAATTATTTGGAAACTGCATTAAATTTAAATTATAAAGATAATATATATACTAAAATAAATATTTTAGAAAAAATAGCATCTATAAAAACATATACTGGAAATAATAAATTAGAAGTATTTAAAATATATAATGATTTAGATGGATATTATAATAAATATAATATTGATGCTGGCTGTTGTAATGATATATTAAAAGGTTTTGCAAAAGAGCTTGCAAACATAGGAAATCCTGAACTTGATTATTTACATGGTGAAATTGCTCTAAAAAATAAAAAAGCACAATTAGTTACTTTATATAGTTATATTTCAGATTTTTATAGAAATAGAGGTCAAGGTAATTTGGCTTTAAATTATGCTATTAAGGGATTAAATTTGAGTAAACAAATATATAAATTTGATCATCATTATATAAGATATATGCAAGATAAATTAAACATTTTGAGTAAATGAATTTTAATAATTTAATTAAAATTTTACTTTTTAATGTTTTAAATAAAATTAGATTTTTGCAAATTCAAAATTATGATCGAAATTATCATAAACATTGTAATAAAAACTTAATTCATTATTTATTTATAATTTATTTTTTTATTTCCCTTTAATTATGTCATTCCAGATTAGATTTTCTTGTAGGCTTGTCTTACTAGAAAATCTTAATGTGGAATCCAGCAATAAATTACTTTAATAT
>CATOLK010000076.1 GCA_951801155.1 uncultured Rickettsiales bacterium
AACTAAAATATTAGCTTTTAATACTGGATCCAAGTCTAAAAAAGCTTTTGAAAAGTTTGAAAAAAAATTAGAAAATGATGTAGAAATAATAAAAATTGATAAAGATTTACTTCAAAAATATGGTAGTTGTAATATATCTCCAAAACCTATGGTAGAAGCTTTATTTTCTTCATTTATGAATGAATTAGGAGAAGGAGAAAGTTTAGTTGATAAATTTGAACAGTATAGTAAAGATATGATTATAGCAAATAGATTAGCAAAATTATATGAAGAATATGGTATTTTAAGCGAAATGAGAAAAACATTTTTTAGTATATTGGAAAAATTAAATATTATTAAATCAGAACAAGATTCAGAAAATACAAAAAATACAGAAAAAACAGAAAATACAAAATTAACAAATAATGTAAATGATGTAGAAAACTCATCAAAAAAACAAAAGATGGAAACTAAAGAAGAAATTCTAAAAGATATTAATTTAGAAAAATATTTAAAAAGATTAAAAAAATACAAATTGATTAACGAAATATTGGTAAAAAAATATAAATTATTTTATAGTGATGATATAGATTTATATTTAGATTATAACAGTGGTATTGGGGTATCAACGTCATTGAACAATAGTTTAAACAAAGCAATTAAAGAAGTTAAAAAAGAACAAGACAGACAAGAAAAAGAATTAAATGAATTAATTTTAAGACCATGATATAAAAGAATTATACCAATAATAATTGATTTTTATGATTTTTGAATTATATAAGTTGTAATTATGTAATAATTCAGCCATATAAATAAATTAAAATAAATTTATCCATAATTTTTTTGAATTAATATCTATAAATTTTATTTGACAATAAAAAATATTAATTTATAAATCTAGATAAGAAAATATTTTTTCTATTATGTTTGAAAATATTAAGAGAAAAATCTTTAAAAAAAGAGATAATAATGAAAATTATAGCGGAGAAAAAATTATTTATAACCTAAAATCTAGAAATAATTATTTTGACGCGGAAGAAATAAATCTTTTAGATAAGATTGAAATTAGTGATGGTATTCTAGTACCATATTATACTAGATCACCATTTTTTTATTTAGGAGCTGCGCTTTTTGATAAAAAAACAAATGAATTACTTTATAGAACTGCTAATCCTATATTTAAAAGTGAAGAATTATTAGATGAAATAAAAGTTAAATTAGTTGGTGAAAATCTTGAATTTTCCTTTATTGTGAATGAAAATAAAAAAATAGAAATTTTTTCACTAGATTATATATTAGGAAAGAGTGTTAAAAAAGTTAAAGAAAAACCTATTATAATTCCTAAATGTATAATAAAAAAGGCAGATAATAATCCAATTATAAGGCCAAAATTTGAAAATAAATGGGAATCTTGCGGAACATTTAACCCAGCTGTTATAGAAATAGATGGAACAACCCATATTTTATATAGAGCTGTTGGTGACGATGGCGGATCTGTTATAGGTTATGCAACTAGTAAAGATGGTATACATATAGATGAAAGGCTTCCATATCCTATTTATAAACCAAGAGAGGAATTTGAATTAAGAGTCAATAGTATTTCTCAGCCGACATTTTCTTATAATTCTGGTCCAAGATATGACTGTTGGGGTGGTTGCGAAGACCCTAGAATCGTAAGATTAGATGATAAATTATATATGATTTATACGGCTTTTAATGGTATTAAACCACCATGTGTTTCTATGACTTCAATAACTGTTGAAGATTTTTTAAATAGAAAATGGGACAAATGGAAAAAACCAGTTTTGGTTTCTCCAGAAGGTAAAATGAATAAAAATTGGGTTATTTTTCCAGAAAAAATCAATGGAAAATATGCGATTTTGCATAGTATTACCCCAAATATACAAATTGAATATCTGGATAATTTAGATTTTGAAAAAAACCCGAATATAAAAAGTATTTATAAACAATATAAAAATAAAGATTCGTGGGACAGTGTAATAAGAGGGGTTGGGCCAATTCCATTAAGGATAGATGAAGGCTGGCTTACTTTTTATCATGCTATAAGTGAAAATGAACCAGGTAAATATAAAATTGGTGCTATGATTCTAGATTATAAAGATCCGACTAAAATTCTTTATAAATCAAATTTTCCTATTATAGTACCTGATAAGAATTATGAAAATGAAGGCTATAAAGGTGGTATAGTATATACTTGTGGTGCTGTTATAAAAAATAAAGATATAATATTGTACTATGGTGGCGCAGATACTGTTGTTTGTGTTGCCAGTTGCAATTTAAAAAATTTTATTCAACAAATAAAGGATAATAATAATGGTAAAATTTAATAGATCTAATAAAAATCCAATCTTGGAACCTAATGAGAAAAAAGATTGGGAAGCAGTGGCGGCTTTCAATCCAAGTGTTGCTTTTAATGGTAAAAAATATTTTTTACTTTATAGAGCAGTTTCTACACCTCAAAGAAGACAAGGTTTTGAATTAGAAATATCTTCAGTAGGTTGTGCTGAAGGAAATTCCTATAATAGTTTTAAAAATACCCATGAATTAGTAAAACCTGAATTTTATTGGGAAGCTTTTGGTTGCGAAGATCCAAGAGTAACTAAATTTGGTGATAAATACTATATTTTCTATACAGCGCTTTCTACTTATCCGTTTTCTGCTGATGGTATTAAAATAGGTTTGGCTATTACAAAAGATTTTAAAAAAATTGAAGAAAAACATTTAGTTACACCTTTTAATTCAAAAGCTATGGCATTATTTCCAGAAAAAATTAATGGAAAATATGCGGCAATTCTAACAGTAGATACTGATACACCTCCAGCTAAAATCGCTTTAGCATATTTTGATAAAGAAGCCGATATTTGGGATCAAGAAAAATGGGAAGATTGGTATTCTAATTTAACTTCTAATATAATACCACTTTTAAGAAATAGAGATGACCATATAGAAGTTGGTTCTCAACCAATTAAAACATCTAAAGGATGGTTGGTAATTTATTCTTATATTAAAGACTATTTTTCACAAAATAAAATATTTAGTGTTGAAGCAGTTTTGTTAGATTTAGAAGATCCTTCAAAAGTTATAGGTAGAACAAAAGAATCTTTATTGGTTCCAGAAAAATCATATGAGTTTAATGGAAATGTTGCCAATATTGTTTTTCCTACAAGTGCTTTAGTGGATGGTAATAAGCTTGTAATTTATTATGGTGCCGCTGATACAGTTTCTTGTATTGCAGATTGTAATTTAAATGAATTACTTGATGAAATGATAATAACTCTTGAAAAAGAAGGAGAATTATTCTTTAAAAGTAAAACATTACCAAATGGATTTGAAAGATATGTTGGTAATCCTATAATTAAACCGATAATAGAATCTCCGTGGGAAGCAAGAGCTACATTTAATCCGGCAGCTATTTATTTGGATGAAAAAGTTCATATATTATATAGAGCATTTTCTTATAGAAATAAATCAATCGTAGGTTATGCTTGCAGTAAAGATGGTGTTCATATAGATGAAAGATTTCCAGAACCGGTTTATGTAGCCAGAAAAGTTTTTGAAAAGAGAGCAGCACCAGATTTATGGTGCGGTTGCGAAGATGCTAGATTAACTCGTATAGATGATACAATTTATATAACCTATACAGCCTTTAATGGAAGAGTTCCGAGGGTTGCTATGTCTTCAATTTCAGTTTTTGATTTTATTAATAGAAAATGGAACTGGACCGAACCAATGGTAATTTCTTCACCAAGTTTTGATGATAAAAACGCTTGTTTTCTTCCTAAAAAAATAGACGGAAAATTTGTAATATTCCATAGACCGGAAAATTATATTGGTTTAAATTTTGTAGAAAATTTGGAAGGTTTACAAGAGAATTGGCTTGATAGATCTTTCGCTTTAATTAGACCTAGAGCTGATAAATGGGATAATAAAAAAATAGGTATTTCAGCTCCACCGATTGAATTAAAAGAAGGTTGGTTACTTTTATATCATGGTGTTTCTGACCCAGGACATATTTATAAGGTTGGTGCTTTATTGTTAGATTTAAATGATCCAACTAAAATTTTAGGTAGAACTGACACTCCTTTACTAGAACCAGAAATGGATTATGAATTATATGGAGATGTTAATAATGTTGTATTCCCATGTGGTGCTGCCATGATAAAAGATGAGATATTCTTGTATTATGGTGGTGCTGATTCTGTGGTTGGTGTGGCTAAAATGAAGGTAAAAGGTATTTTGGAACAATTATCTTAAAATTGTTACTATAAGACTTCCTGCATAAAAAAAATTACACAAAAAATAAATATTATATCAATTATTTTTACTTTTTAATTGACCACAGGCAGCCATAATATCTTGTCCTCTAGAAAATCTTATAGGACACGGGTATCTAGCATCCGTAATATATTTTGCAAATTTTAAGATAGTATTTTCTTCGGAAGGTTTTTTAAAAATACACCCATTCCAAGGATTAAATGGAATTAAATTAAATTTTGCAGGTATATTATATTTTTTTACTAATTTTATTAGTCTTTTAGCATCATCAATAGAATCATTTAAATCTTTTATCATAATATACTCAAATGTAATTCTCCTATAATTAGTATTTTTTGCATAATATCCACAAGCTTTCATTATTTCTTCGATACTATATTTTTCAGCAATAGGCATTATTTTTTTTCTTATTTCGTCAGTCGTTGCATGTAAAGAAATCGCCAAATTTAATTTTAAATCATTTGCTAAATCAAAAATTTTTGGAACCAAACCACAAGTGGAAAGTGTTATTCTTCTGTTAGAAAAAGCAATTCCATTTTCATCATTTATAATTTTCATTGCTTTTATAATATTATCATAATTAAGAAGAGGTTCACCCATTCCCATTATTACAATATTTGTGATTTTTCTTCCCTCTCCAATTTTTTTATTTACATTTTCCCATTCATTTAATTCATCTCTAGCAATCATAATTTGCCCAACTATTTCAGATACTTCGAGGTTTCTTGTAAAACCTTGAGAACCAGTATTACAAAATTTGCAACCCATAGAACAACCAACTTGAGAAGAAATACATAAGGTCCCCCTATCATCGGATGGAATATAAACTAATTCTATTTTTTCACCATCATTTAGTTCTAAAAGCCATTTTTTTGTTTCATCTTCCGATAACAAGGTTTTTACAATTTTTGGTCTTTCTATGTTAAAATCTATTTCTATTCTTGATTTTAAATCTTTAGAAATATTATTCATTTCGTTAAAACCTTTAGCTCCTCTGCAATATATCCAACCCCAAATTTGTTTTGCTACGAATTTTTTACAATTATATTTATTTGTGATAATTTCTTCTAATTCTGTTAATGTATAATTAAATAAATTTTTCATTTTTTTAAAAAAATAATTATTATATATATAATAATATTTATTTTTAGAAATACAATAAACTTTTAATTATTAATATTGTCACTTAAACAATTTTATAAACATTAATTCTAATCTTGAATGACGTAAATAAGGGGAAATTAAATAACAAACAATAATAAAAAATCTCCTGTCATTCCAAAGTACAATTTCTTAGCGATTTATTGCTTAGAAATTGTTGATCTGGAATCCAGAAATAAATTACTTTAATATAGAAAAA
>CATOLK010000077.1 GCA_951801155.1 uncultured Rickettsiales bacterium
AAGAGTTTCTATGGTTATATTATTGTAATTTTTTATATCATTACTAATTTCTTTTATTACAATTTTAGCAGCCGTATCCTCTGTAAATTTTTCAAAATTTTTCTTAAATTTTTTTAAATTTAAATTATTTTTTTTATAAAATTCTATAAAATCTTTTTGTTCATTTGTTAAAAATATATTTTTAATTTCCTCATAACTATTAGTTTTTTTTATGATTTTATTAGTTTGTTTATCGTTAAAAATAACTCTATCGGATGTTAAAATCACTATTTTTTTATTATTTTTAAAATTTTCTCTTTTTAATTCTTTTATTATTTCTTTGTAAGCAAAATTTGTTCTATTTCTAATGTAAGCAAGTGTTGTGCCTAGAACAACAATTATATCATGACTGATATTTTCTCTGAAGTTTATTTCTTTATTAAAATTATCCATATTGCTTATCATTTCTCTAACTTTATTTATATTTTTATCAGTAATAAAGCTTTGCAATCCAGTATGCCATCTCTCTTCACAATTTTTTGTATTTCTATTAAAAAATTTAATTTGCGTACTTGCCTGTAAGAAATATAAATAATATTTTTTATCATATTTTATACTATTTGGTTTTAAATCTATTTTACTTAAAGCAATCCTTATAATTTTATCAACTTTTTCAAAAAAATCATCATTATAAATTCCAGCTTCCATTATTAATTCAAAAACTTGTTTTTGCGTTTTTAAACTCCAGTTTGTCTTTTCCTTAAACATTTCTTTAAATTTTTTATTAAATATTTTCTTTCTTTCTATTATATCTATATTCTTTAACTCCGCTGGTGTAGTAGTTGAGTTTGAATATAATTTTTTAATTTTTTTATTAAATTTTTTTTCTTTATTCTCTATAAAATTAACATCTTTCTTAATAAAAATCAAGTCTTGATATTTTCTACCAAAATTTACTGTCTCTTTTTTTATAGAAGCCAAGTGTAATTGCAAAACTGTAAAAAATATAATATACATATAAATAAATATATTAAATCTATTTACTTTACTTGTAAGTTACATATTTTACTTTAAAAGTTTACTTGAAAATAATTGTTTTTATTATTAATAATGTAAATAAATAAATATTTATAAGAGGTAAGGAAGGCAAATAACCCAAATTAACCTACTTAAAACTGCTATCTTTCGATCCTGATTTATTCATAGGCAAAATGCCTATTTGTCTTCCAGTAATGATTTTAATATATTAAAAAATAAAAGTCAATCAATTCAAATATATAATTGCACTGTCCATCTATATATCAAATTATTAAATAATTAAAATATTTTTTTATTTAATATCTTTTAATTCTTGGATTCCAGATTAACAATTTCTAAATAGACAAATTTATTAAGAAATCCTAATTTGGAATGACGTAAATAACGGAAAATTAAAGAATAAACAATTATATTAAAAGTAAAATTAATGCTATTTTTTATTATATTTTTTCAAGCATTTGGTGTGCCAAAATTTTTCTTTCCTCAACAGCAGGTTGACCAAATGGATTAATATTATTCATTTTTCCAACAATTATTGTTTCTATCATATATTGCATCATTAATTGAGATAAACATCTTTCATTTAATTCTTTTATTTTTATTGTCCTTACAGGAAGATTCCTTCTATTTAAAACCTCAACTGTACTATCCGCTTCAATATTAATAATATCATCAAGATTTTTTCCAACTAAATAATCAAATCCATTATTATAACTCTTCTCTATAGTTAGAGAATTTTTATCGCTTTCTTTTGTTATGAAAGTAAAGAATAAATTCCTTGGTCCATCCATATATAATTGCAATTGACTATGTTGATCTATTGTTCCTATAGCGTCAATAGGAAGAATACCAAAACTATTTTTTCCTAAAGATTCAGCCCATAATTGTCTATACCATTCTGTCAATTTTTTTAATCTATCTATATAAGGCATAACAACACTACCAATTACTCCATTATTATATAATTCGTCCTGTTTTGCACAAGCTTCCGTAATAGAATTATCAGTATCATTAAATAAATATTCCATTGTATCAATTGCTCCCAGTCGAATTTCTTCTATATTAAGTCCTGCAATACAAGCTGGAATTAATCCAACATTAGATAAATAGGAAAATCTTCCACCTATACAATTTGAATGTTCTAAAGTTTTTGCATTAAATTCTTTTGCTAATTGTGTTAATGGACTATCTTTATTTTCTGTTAAAAAGAAAAAATGTTTCCCAATGGCATTAGAACCTAATTTTTCTTCAACCATTTTCATTAAAATTAATGTTTGAGAAATACATTCTATAGTTTTTCCAGATTTACTGATCATTAAAAAAGCGGAATTTCCAAAATCTATATTATTAAATATATGTTCTAAAGTATGACTATCAATATTTTCTAAAATTTCAACTTTATCTTGAAATTTTAATGATAAAAGTGTTTTAGCACCTAAACTTGATCCACCAATTCCTATTACATATAATTTTTTGAAGTTATCGTTAATAAAATTGCTAAAATCTTTAATCTCTTTTAAATCGTCTTTTTCATAAGCTATAGTTAATGCTTTATAGTCTGGAATTGTGTTTAGCTCAGTTTTTAATTCATTTACTTTACTTTTTGCTAAATTTAAAACTTTGCTACCATCGATGTTTAAAATATTTTGGTTGTATAATAACATATTTTGATTATTTTTAAGTTGCAATAACTGTATTGTATGAATTAAAATTTAAAAATCAAATAAAATTTATATTTCTGGCATTGCCCAGTTTTTATATTTTTTAATATAGCTTATTTATGTTTATTTTTTAGTTTTCCGTTATTCATGTTATTTCAATTTGTAATTATATCAGTTTACTGTCAATTTTCTCTTCTTATTATTCCTATAAAGCATAAATTTTTTTAATATAAATAAAAAATACTACTCAAAATCAAAGATATCAAACCGATAAAAAAACTATCAAAAATAAGTAGAATAACGTACCAAAAAAATATCATTACACAAACCTAAATTTCAAAGCTTTCTTCAAGCCAATTTTTAAATTTAGCTAAAGCTCTTGCTCTATGACTTATAGAATTTTTTTCATCTGTTGAAAATTCTGCAAAAGATTTATTATATCCTTCTGGTATAAAGATAGGATCATAACCAAAACCATTATCTCCACTTGGTGGAAATCTCAAATTTCCTTTTATTTCTCCCAAAAAGGAATTATGTGTTTTTTTATCAAAATCATAATAAGTCATACAACAAAAAAAACTTGCAGAATAATCATCTGTATTTTTATATTTTAATAAAAGATTAATCGCGTTAAAAACAAAAGAAAAATCTTTTTTTTCACCATTATTAAACCTTCCTGAATATATTGCGGGGAAACCATCTAAAGCATTGATTGATAATCCAGAATCATCGGCTATACTTGATATTTTTAATTTTTCTGCATAATATTTTGCTTTTTCTAAAGAATTTTCCTTAAATGTTTTACCTGTTTCCTCTGGTTCATCTATTTTGTTAAAATCCGCTAAAGAAAATAATTTTATATTTCTAAAATTTTCAAATAATTTTTGAAATTCTTTTACTTTTCCTTGATTGCTGGTAGCTAATAATATATTTTTCATAACATTTATATTTTTATTTATAAAACTATAAAAATTGTTCTTTCATTATTTTTTCATCAAATGGCATATCTATGTCAAATAATAATTTAGTATTTATATTCTTTTCAACTTTAGTTTTTGCATAAATTATATTTTTATATTCTATATAATCAATAAAAGCGTTGATTTTTCTATCTTTAAAATAATTAATTTCAAATTCCAATTCATTATCATTTTGTAATATAATACTTTTAAAAGTTCTTGGTCTAAATGGACTTATAGTTGATAATATTACATTATTAGAAGTATGTGGAATTATTGACCCTCCTACTGAACTATTGTAAGCTGCGCTACCAGTTGGTGTACAAATTATTAAACCATCACCAACATAATTTTTTAATCTGTATTTAGAGTTTATTTTTATATTTATATTGCAAGTTTTATACATGCTCCTAATAAGTGTTAATTCATTAAATGAATAATCTATAAATTCTTTTTTATTAATATTGATTATTTCATTTTTTAAAGGATTAATAGTGATAGATGTAGAATTCTCTATTTTTTCAATTAAATCAACTTTTTCACAATTTAAATTATTTAATAAAAATCCAATATTTCCATAATTTAAGCCAAAAAATGGAATATCAAACTCATAATAGTTATGTAAAGCCCGTAACATAAAACCATCACCACCTAATACAACAAAAGCATCTATATTTTTTACATCTTTCTTTTTTTTAATACTTATAGCATCGTATCTATTTAAAATATACTCTTTAATTTCTTTAGCTTTTTTATATATATCAGTGCAAAGAATACCAATTTTCATAAAATAAAATTTAATTTAATAAATAAAACTAGCATATAAAATGCTAGTTTTGTATTTTTTATAAAGAATTTATAACTATATTAAAAAATTCTTCTCCTTTAAGACTTGCTCCACCAACTAATACACCATTTACTGATTTTAAGCCAGTGATATCTTTAGTATTTGAAGATTTTACAGAACCACCATATAATACATTTATATCATTTTCTGTTAAATTATTTTCTTTCGCAAGAACTGTTTTTATATAAGAATTAATTTCTTCGATTTCTTCTAAGGTTGGAACTTTTCCGGTACCTATTGCCCAAACTGGTTCATAGGCTATAATAACTCTTTTTAAATCAAGTCCTTCTGTAGATTCTAAAACCTGTTTTTCAATAAAAGTTAAATGTTCATGTTTTTCTCTAATTTCAAGAGACTCTCCAACACAAACTATAGGAATTAAATCGTTATTTAAAGCATTTAAGGCTTTTTTTGCAACTATTTCATTTGTTTCTTTTTCGAATTGTCTTCTTTCTGAATGTCCTACTATAGTATATTTTACATTAAATTCTTTTAACATTATAGGACTTGTGTTTCCAGTAAAAGCACCTTTATTTTCTTGATGACAATCTTCTGCTCCTATAAATACTTTAAAGTTATCATTATTATACTCTTCGGCTATTTGTTGAGCATAAGGGATATAGATTGATGGTACACAGATTAATATGTCTGGAATTTTTTCATTATCTTTATTTTTAAAATCTTTTACTTTTTCAAAAAAATCGTTAAACCAAGTTTCGATATCTTTTTTGGAACCGTTCATTTTCCAATTGCCAGATATAATTCTAATATTCATCTTTGATTATTTTTGTTAAATATATTTAATATATAATTAATTTTTTGTAAAAAGCAAGTAAATTTCTTATAGTTGCTAATTTGCAACATATTTGGGAAAAACTTGTATTAAATCTCTTGTGTAAAACTTTCTATATATGTATTTAATAATTTTTATTTTTATATATTTTTTTCATTAGATTTGTTATTTTTTTGATTTTTATTTATTATTAAAGTAATCTATTACTGGATTCCACATTAAGAATTGGAATGACACGAATAATGGTAAATTAAAGAATAGAGAATAACAAAATACCGCCTCGTCATTCCAGACTACAATTTCTTAATAAACTTGTTTATTTAGAAATTGTTGATCT
>CATOLK010000078.1 GCA_951801155.1 uncultured Rickettsiales bacterium
ATTAAATATATATAGAAAATAAGAATAGTTTTATACTGAAGGTCTATTAATTAAAAAACAGAGGTTACTGTTAGATTTATTGAATTTTAGTTATTTAAAATTATTCTATTATTTTTTTTCCTTAAATGTTTATCGCTGTAAAAAATATATAAAAATAAAAAACAGCAAACAAAGTAAAATATAAACAATATTAAAAACCCAATCCTATAATTGTATTTTTTAAATATAAAACCTAAAATATAAAGAAAAACTAACTTAAATATAGCATTTATAAACCTTTTAATAGCTATTACACAAGCTCTAGATTTACTTGGAACTAAATCTTGAACTGTAGTATAAATTAATATTTCAGCCACTTGAGTAAAAAGCAAGAATAAAATGTTTAAAATGTACGCTAATAAACCATTATATAAATAAATAGATATCATCCCACACAAAGCTCCTATTATATATAATATTATACGTTTGTATACTGTTGTTTTTTTATATAAAATATCTACAAAAAATAACTGAGTTATTGCTATTATTAATATTTGAAAAGTTAACATAACGTTTATATTGTTTGTTATTGTCATTTCTTTGTAAAAAACAGGACAAAAACTAATAAATATAGTTAATATTGAAGCCCAGATTCCTTCAAATATTATAAAATTTAATAAAGTTTTATGTTTTATAGCATATTTAATTCCATTTTTTAGTGATTTTATATAATTGCTATTCAATTTTTTAATATTAGGATTTTTACATTCATTAACACAAATTATTACAAATAAATAAAATACCAATACAAAAATATCTATTTTTAATACTAAATTAAAATTACTATATATTAATTTACCGCCAAAAAAAGCTGCAATTGACATAGCAAAGAATGATATTATTCTTGTTAAATTTTTATAATGTGGTATACTATTTTTTAGATTTAAATATTTTGAGCCATTGTAAAATAAGGCTTCTCTAGCAGAAAAGTATATAGTATCATATATTCCAAAACAAGCATAAATTAACTGAAAAGAAAAAGGGTTTTTACTAAATAAAGCAACTACAATATAACCAAACATTAAAACCAGTATAGAACAAATTATTAAAATTTTTGAGCCCAAAAAATCTGATAAAACACCTAATGGGATTTGAGTTAAAAGCGAAGAAATACTGTAAGCTGAAATTATAAAAGTAACTTGAGCCGCGTCTAGATTTCTTGTCAGAACTAATACTAAATATTTTTTTAAAAAAAGAAGATTTTTAAAGAAACATATTAAAAAATTTTGTAATAAAAATTTTGTTTTTTCTTTCATATTTTATAGGAAAATAACATATGTTATAAATAACATATTAAAACAATTAAGCAAATAATTGTGTTTTTTATTTTATTTATTATTAATTTTTGATTAATTATTATAATAATTCAAATTAATATAATTTCAATTTAACTTCTTAATTACATAGTATTTAGACTTGAACAATTATTCTGCCTCCCATTCATCAAGTCTAGCCAATAAATTATAGTCACTATAATCTTTATTTTTTAAAGTTGCTATATAACCATGATTTTCATCGTTAAAATAATGTAGTAAGTCTAGTACTTTTTTTTCAGTTTTATTCATTAAATCAAGTAAATTACAATCTTTATCTTCTATAACTTTTTTATTATTTTTTTTATATTTAGTCATCCAGTATTGTAAATTTTCAATTACAAAATTTTTAGTTTTTTTCAAAATCAAAGCTTCAATCAATAATTGTAATTTTTCACCGTCAATAACCGCGCTTTTAGCGATTTCTCCACCTGTTTTATAATCAATAATTCTAACGCTATTATTTAAATTCTCAATTCTATCAATCCTTGCTGTTAAAATAAAGTCCTTTTTCGGAAAAAATAACTCATTTTCCACTTCTGCAAAAATAGAATAACCTTCAATTCTTGCTATATTATCCATTTCAATAAAATCTTGAACTATAGAAACTATTTTATCAAAATATAATTCTGTTATTATTTTATCGTCATATTCATCTAAAATATTTTTAATTAATTCCACAATACCATTAAAATTATTTTTATATTTATCATAGTAAACACAATATAATTCAAAAACTTTATGGATTATTGTTCCTACAAATGCATTATTATTTTGTTTTTCAATAACATTAAATTTATAAAGTTTTAAAAATTTTTTTACATATATTTCATATGGATTTTTACACAATAAGTCAACATTAGTAGCTGATAATTTAGTCAATTTTTCATTAGGTTTTGGTCTTGGAGCTTTTTTATATATTCCATATTTTTCATTATTATAGGGTATATTTATATATTCTTTATAAATATTAACTATATCTTGTCCACTATTCAAAATAATCCCATTGCATTTTAAATAAATTTCTAATTTTTGCAAAAATCTTGATTTAAAAGTTACAGTATTATCAATTTTTTTTGCTCTTGTAAGCAAAACATTTTTTTGTGCTAACAATTGTATAAAATCATAACAATATTTTCCAATTTCTACTTCTTTTGCCGGTAAACCAAATTTTATCCTCATACTTTTACTCATATAAGGATCTGTACTCCTATTAACAGGAAAAACTCCATCGTTCAAATTAGGAATTATAACTAAATCATAATTAACCAGACGACTTTCTTCAGCAGATATTATATTAACTGCTGGATAAATAGTATAATTTTCTTTATAGGTTTTTTCTGCAAAAAGACTTGATAATAGTACAATGTAATCATCTAAATTAATTTTTCCAAAACAATTACCTTGTTCTAACAATTCTTTGATAAATTCTATAATTTTTTCATTTTTTTCATCATAAAATATATCACTTTGCATAAATTGTTCTGTATTATCTTTTTGAAAAATACTATTATCTGCAATTTTTTCTGCAATTTTTATATGTAATTTATAAATTCTTCAAAAGATAATTCTTTATTTTTATCAAAATCTTTAAAAAATGATCTAATATTATTAATAAAATTATTTAACTTATTTTTAATATTATTATTTTCTATTTTTTCTATATTTTTTATATAAGAATTAAAATTATTATTTATATTATTATTTAATACATGTTTTTCAAATAAATCCACTAAATCTTGTAAATCTTCTTTTGTATAATTAAAATTTGCATATTCATTTTTTAGTAATGACAATAAAAACTCTGGTGCAAAATCATTTTTATAAACATCTATAACTAAAAATAAATATTTTACTAATTTATTAGACATAAAATTTATGCCAAAGTTATTATTTATAGGTAAATTCCATCTTTTTAAAAAAATTTCAATTTCTCGAGAATAATCTTTATTTGCTATTATTGCAATGTTTTTTAGTCCATTTTTTTTAAAAAAATCTATTATATAAAATGAAATTAAATTTAATTCTTCGTAGGTATTATCACATTCAACAAATTTAATATTTTTTAATTCTTCAATTTTATTATTATGCCATTTATAGGTTAAATGGGCCGGTAACATCGTATTATTCAATACATTAATAGTATTATTTTCAGCAACTATGCAATCTGCAAATTCTATTTTTTTTATATCTTTTATTTTTATATCTAATTCTTTTACTATTTTTTTAAAATAGAAATGACTGTAGTTTTCTTCCAAATTTTCAAATTCTTCACTAGTTAGATTATTTTCAAAACCTTTAAAAACAAAATATGTATTATCATATTTTTTTAGTGTTTTAACTAAATTCAAAGTACTATTTACAGATAAAAAATTTCCAACAATTATAATTGGATTTTTAGGAGCCTTTTTTTCAAATAATGTTCTGTAGGTATTAATGATTTGCAAGGCATGAGTATTATTCGAAATAATATTATTTTCTGTTAAAAAACTTTCCCATTTTTCACCAAAAACTTTTATAAAATCTAAAACCTTTTGCCAATGAATTGAATATTCGTCATCAACTATATCATCAAGATTATCAAGAGTTAAATTGTTTTTTTTTACCTCATTTAGAAAAAGTTCTAAATCTATTGATAGATTAATAGCTTTATTTATATTTACATTAGGCTGATATTTTAATATCTCTCTTATCAATAGTAATTTATATTTTGTGTTAGAAATAGGTTTTATTAAATTAATATTTGAGCTCAAAATATTTAAATCCAAATTATTTAAAATCAAATCATCATAATCAATATCACCTATTGCTTTAATAATAGGTAAAATTGTAGTGTTGTCTTTGCTATTTTCTAAAAAAACTCTTTTTAATTCATTACTTGAGTATCTACTAGGTAGTAAAACTACAACACTTGACATTTCTAAATCATTTTTAAATACACTTTTTATATATAAATAAAGCGATTGTAAAAAATTATAATTTGCTGGTATATTTAAAAATTGCATATATGTTATATTCTTTCTTGTAAAATTTTTAATATTTCTACTATATTTTCAGATTCCAAGTTTATGTTATCGGCTACAGACCATAAATTTAATCCGTTTTCAATACTATTATCTTTTCTAATTCTGGAAATAAAAACATTTTCTTCTGTCGCTACTTCTTTTGGTGTAGCATATTTAAATTCATCAAATCTATCAATAACACTTATATAATTTATACTATCTTCATATGTATTATATATATCATCTATTTTAAATGAATTTTCAAATTCAATATTAATAGATTGACAATTACAGGTAAAAACAGGAACAAAAGCACAAGTAGCAGTTATATTGATTTTATTATTTAAAATATTATTAATTTCTAACATTATCTTTTGCTCTTCTTCATAATAATTGTTATTAGCTATATCTCCCACTTGAGGAAGTACATTAAAAGCAATTTGCTTTTTAAAATTTTCCGGCGGAAGAAAACTATTTTCATATATTTTTTTAGTATGTAAAAATAATTCATCCATAGCATAATTTCCTATATTCGAAGCAGCTTGGTAGGTTGAAACAACAATTCTTTTAATTTTATTAATTTTATTTAATGGCTCTATTGCTCTTAAAAGTTGAATAGTCGAAGCAGATGGTAATTTTATAACATTCTTATTTTTATATTCTTCAATTTTGTTTATATTTAAATCGTACATAATTGTTGGAATGTTATTATCTTCTAAATAATAACCACTATTATCTAATACTATTGAATCGTTTTCTATAAAATCATAAATATATTGTTCTGTAAGTTCTTTATTTACCATAAATATTGCTACTGTTTCGTCGTCGAATTCTTTATAATGATTTATATTCTGTACTTTAATTGTTTTGTCTCTAAAAGAAAATTCTTTTCCATCTAAATAAGATGTTGATAATAAAATTATATTTTCAATGCTAAAATTTATATTATTTTTCAATTGATTTAATAGATGTATAAATCTGTTTTTATCTGTTGTAAATATTACTATTTTCATCTTTTTATGCCTAAGTTGTTATTAATTAAATTAATAATTTTATTATTGACAGATTAAATAAAAAAATCAATTGAAAAATTAATTATTTGTTTTATATTTCGTCAACTGAACCTTTCTATATGAATGTTCAAAAAGAAGGAGTGGTGTTGAGTGAGTCCTAAAATATCAAGAGAATT
>CATOLK010000079.1 GCA_951801155.1 uncultured Rickettsiales bacterium
CTCAATCTATTAAAGAAGTAGCAAGCAAAACTAATGATTTAGCCGGTGATGGTACTACAACTTCAACAGTTTTGGCTCAAGCTATTTTAACAGAAGGAATTAAAGCAGTTGCTGCTGGTTTTAATCCTATGGACATAAAAAGAGGTATAGATAAAGCAGTTAATGAAGCTGTAAAAGAAATTCAAAAATCTAGTAAAAAAATCTCTTCAAAAGACGAAATAGCACAAGTTGGTACAATATCTGCTAATGGTGATAAAGAAATAGGTGAAAAAATTGCTGATGCTATGGAAAAAGTGGGTGCAAATAGTCCTATAACAGTAGAAGAAGCAAAAGGTTTAGAATTTGAAGTAGAAGTTGTAGAAGGTATGAATTTTGATAGAGGTTATTTATCTCCTTATTTTGTAACTGATACAGACAAAATGAATGTAGTTTTAGATAATCCATTTATTTTACTTTTTGATAAAAAAATATCTACTTTACAACCTATGATTAAAATTTTGGAAGCAATAGCTCAAAATGGTAGATCTCTGTTAATAATTGCTGAAGATGTTGAAGGTGAAGCTTTAGCAGCTTTAGTTGTAAATAAATTAAGAGGTGGTTTAAAAGTTTGTGCTGTAAAAGCTCCTGGCTTTGGTGATAGAAGAAAGGCTATGTTAGAAGATATAGCAATTTTAACAAACGGTCAATTAATTTCAGAAGAAGTTGGTATGAAATTGGAAACAGTTGATTTAACTAATCTTGGAAGAGCTAAAAAAGTTGTTATAACTAAAGATGATACAACTATTGTTGATGGTGAAGGAACTTCTGAAGCTGTTGAATCAAGATGTGCTAATATTAAAACTCAAATTGAAGCTACCACATCAGATTATGATAAAGAAAAATTACAAGAAAGATTAGCTAAACTCTCTGGTGGTGTTGCTATATTAAAAGTTGGTGGTGCTACTGAAGTTGAAGTTAAAGAGAAGAAAGACAGAGTTGAAGATGCTTTAGCTGCTACAAGAGCTGCTGTTGAAGAAGGAATTGTAGCTGGTGGTGGTGCAACTTTAGTTCATATAGCAGAAAGTATTAAAGGCTTAAAAGGTGATAATGAAGCTCAAAATACTGGTATCAAAATAATTTACAGTGCTTTACAAGCTCCTGCAAGACAGATAGCTGAAAATGCTGGTTTAGAAGGATCTGTAATAGTAAATAAAATATTAGAAAATGACGAAGTAAACTATGGTTTTGATGCTCAGAAAGAAGTTTATGGTGATATGATAAAATTTGGAATAGTTGATCCAACAAAGGTTTCAAGAGTTGCTCTTGAAGGTGCTTCATCTATTGCTAGTCTTTTATTGACAACAGAATGTGCTATAGTAGAACATAAAGAAGAAAAAGCTGAATGTGGTTGTGGTGGAAATCCTATGGGTGGAATGGGAGGAATGGATTATTAAACTATTTAAAGTAGTTTAATTTTTTCCTTTTATTATTGATAAACTAAAAATAGCAATGTGAAAACATTGCTATTTTTTATAGTTTTTTTAATTATCTTCAATGTTACTGATAAACATGTAATTTTTTATGTAGAAGGTCTATTATTTAAAAAAGAAAAATTTAGATTAAATAGTAAAATATTGGCACTACCCACTTATATATCAAATTATTAAACAATTATAAAAATAAATAATTTTAAAATATGAATAATACTATTTGATATATAAGTGTGCAGTGCCAAAATATTTAAAAAAACTTGATTTACAAAAATTGAACTTATACTATATAATATATTATATTTGACTAAATTAAAAATAATAAAAATGATTAGTGATAAATTTAACTACAGCGAGAACGATTTAAAATTTTTTAATCAAAACATATCTTATTTAATTGAATATTTTTACAAAAATTTTTATTTAATACTTAAAAAATATTTTGCAGATATTGCTACACAACTTATAGCTGACAAAAAAATAGAATGCAAACAATTTACCGATTTTGTAGAAAATTCAATAATAAAAGAGGCAAAAATTCAAGAAAAAAATCTAAAATATATAAATACCAATATTAGTAATAATGTTTTTATAAAAAATAATATACTTGGTGACATTGATATAATTTGTAATAGATACGAAGATGATATCGATCATATTAATTTTAACATTTTAAATTTAAATAGTATTTTTTATGAAAACTTTTATGGACAATTATTAGAGTATTGTGGATTAAAATCGGCTAATTATAATAAATTTGGTTTTAAGGATATTGCTGTTAATGACATTGTTGATAAACTTGTTTCATCTCTAAAAGTTTCAGTAGAAACAAAAAAACGCATATTTAAAGATATTACACAGAAATTAAATAAAAGTAGAAATAAAAAATTTATGAATAATAAACAATTAAATACTAAAAATATTGGTACTGAAAAAATTGCAAAAAAAGAAGTTGAAAGAAAAAATAAAAATGCAGTTAAAATACCATCCTATAATGATTTAAATAAAAAAAAATTAAAATCAGAAATAAAAGGAGTTAAAAATGATATTGTAATTCAACAAAAAAATTTAAATGATCCCTCATTAATAAAAGATAAAAAGTATTTATCTAAAAAAGAACATGTAAATAAAAAAATAAAAAATAAAAATAATTTAGTAACTACTGAATCAAAACCACAAAATATTAACTTTAAAGTAAAAAATAACAAAATAAATTTTAATGTATTAAATCCATTTTTTAGATTTAATATAGATAATGTTATATTAAAAAATGGACTAAAATTTAGTATTAATGCTGCAAAAAATTTTGGAAAAATAATAACAGATATCAATAATAGAATTAGTGATAGAATTAATGGTATTATTAATAATAAAATAGTAAATTACGAAAAAAATAAAAATACTATTGAAAATGAAAATAGAATTATAATAAGTAATGGAGAAAAAAGTAAAACAATAGTCACAGTACAACATAAAGCTGTGAGTAAAAAAGAAATATACGAAAATCAAGAAAAATTAAACAAAATAAAAAATGCTAGAGAAGATTTAGATAATAGAATGCAAGAATCTAAAATAAATGGTATAGGTGGTATAAAATAGTTCAAGCTAAATATTTTTAATTATAAATAATTTTGATTTTTCTTTTATAAATTTCTTGACTTATTTAATTTGATCTGCTATTATTATTGTATAATCCATAGCATTTTGTGTTGTGGAATTTTTTATTAATTTACATATCAACAAGCTTTGGTGTTCTTTATTGAATGATTTGTTGATACGTGTTTAACCAAGGTATAATATGACAGAAGAAACAATAGTTGAAGAACTAGAAAATTTAGAGGAAATTGCAGAAATCGAAGAAGATAATGAAAATGAAACTTCGGAAAATCTCGAAACTCAAAATGAAGAAGTAGAAAAAAGTAATGAACTCTTTACTATAAGAGATTTATTGGAAGCTGGTGTTCATTTTGGTCATAGAACTATGAGATGGAATGCTAAAATGGCTCCATATATTTATGGAATTAGAAATAATATTCATATAATAGATTTGACTCAAACTGCAATTTTATTAAATGAAGCTACAAGAATTTTAAGAGAAGTAGCTAGAAAAAAAGGAAAAATACTTTTTGTTTGTACTAAAAAACAAGGCGCACAAAGTATTAAAGAACTTGCTGAAAATAATAATCAATTTTATGTTAACCATAAATGGTTAGGTGGTATGTTGACAAATTGGAAAGTAATTTCTCAATCAATTAGAAAAATGAAAAATATTGAAAGTCAACTAACTAACGAAAATAATAAACTTTTAAAAAAAGAATTAGTTGTATTAAATAAAGAAAAACAAAAACTCGAAGATAATTTAACTGGTATAAAAACAATGGGAACATTACCAGATTTATTATTTGTAATTGATACAGTTAAAGAAAGTTTAGCTATAAATGAAGCAAGATCTCTTGGAATTCCTGTAATGGCTGTAATAGATACAAATTCAAATCCAGATGTAGTTGATTACCCTATTCCAGGAAATGATGATTCAATAAAATCTATACAATTATATTGTAAAGTTATAAATGAAGCTTTGAAAGATATTAAAATAAATAGAACTGAAAAAAAGGAATTTAATAAACCTAATTTAAAGAAAAAAACTGTAAAAAAGGGTGTTAAAGATCCTAAAAAAGTTGTAAAAAAACCTAATATCAAAAAAGCTGCTGATAAAAAAGTTGAAGAAAATAAAGCAGAAAATAAAACAGAAGAAGTAAAAGAATAACTAAAAGGTATAAAATGGTAGATTTAAATTTAATCAAAAAAATAAGAGAAGCAACTGGTTGTGGAATTGCTGATTGTAATAAAGCACTTGCTGAATGTGGAAATAATTATGAAGAAGCTATTGATTGGCTAAGAAAAAAAGGACTTTCTTCAGCGGCAAAAAAAAGTTCTAGAGTTACAACAGAAGGTTTAATAGGTATTTGTAATAAAGGAAATATTGCATCTATAGTTGAAGTAAATTCTGAAACTGACTTTGTTGCTAGAAATGAAAAATTTCAAGAATTAGTTTTGCATTGCGTAGAAGCTGGAATTAATGTTGAAAATTCTGATAATTATGTAGAAGATTTAAAAAATCAAACTGTAAATGGTGAAAAAATTAACGATGAATTAACTAATAAAATTGCAGTTATAGGTGAAAATCTTCAAATTAGAAGAGGAAAAACTATTAAATTAAATAACGATGGTTTGATAGTTGAATATTTACACAACACAATAACTCCAGAACTTGGAAAAATAGGTGTTTTAGTTGCTTTAAAATCAGAAGCTGATAAAGAAAAATTAAGAGAATTAGGAAAAGAAATTGCTATGCATATAGCAGCAACAAAACCTGATTATCTTAAAGAAGAAGAAGTTCCGACCGAAGCTTTAGAAAGAGAAAAAAGTGTTTTAATGGAACAGGCAAAATCTTCTGGAAAACCACAAAATATAATAGAAAAAATAATTGAAGGTAGAATTAAAAAATTCTATGAAGAGAGTTGTCTATTAGATCAAAATTTTGTTATGGATGATAAAATGAAAATTAGTGATCTTTTAAAATCTTTTGAAAAAGAAAATGGTAAACAAGTTGAGATTCAAGAATATTGTTTATTTATTTTGGGTGAAGGATTGGAAAAGAAAGAGAATGATTTTGCAGCAGAAGTTGCCTCTATGACTAAATAGTTAAATTTTATTTTAAAATTAATAGATTATTAAATTAAAAAATTTAATAGTCTATTTTTTTTGTATTTTAAAACACAATCAAATACTTATTGATTTCAAAATTCGTAAAGAAACGCTATTTAGTCTGGTAGACTAATTCTTATATTAACTAAAGTTTTAATATAACTTAATTGTATCCCGAAATCCCCCAGATAGTCTGGGGGTTCCATAGAGCCTTTTGGCGAT
>CATOLK010000080.1 GCA_951801155.1 uncultured Rickettsiales bacterium
ATATATTTAATAATTTTATTTTTTAATAATTTTTATTTTTATGTCTTTCTTTTTTAATTGGATTTGTTATTTCTTTGATTTTTCTTTATTTGTGTCATTCCAGATTAGATTTTCTTGATAAACTCGTTTATTTTGTTAATTTCCCTTTATTTACGTCATTCCAGATTAGATTTTCTTGTAAGCTTGTTTATTCTTTGATTTTCCTTTATTTACATCCTTTAAAATTAGAATTTCTTGATAAACTTGTTTATTTTGTTAATTTCCCATTATTTACGTCATTCCAGATTAGAATTTCTTAATAAACTTGTTTATTTAGAAATTCTTAATGTGGAATCCAGCAATATAAAGAATATTAAATATAGAAAAATATTTTAAAGGTTTTTTACATCATAGGATATAGAAAAATTATTAATATTCTTTTTCTCTGTTAAAGTAATTCTAATTTGGAATGACATAAATAGAATAAAATTAAAAAATAAACAATTATAAAAATAAATAAATTTAAAAATATTCAAATATTATTGACATTTGAATATAATTTTATACAGAAGGTCTATTATATTCTCTATAGAACTTTTTAAGGTTTTTACGAGAATCTAAATGATATAATATAAATATGGTTATTATTTTAATTTTTGATAAAGTATCTATTCTATGTTTATAGATTCTTTTTTTATTACTACCATTACCACTATTTTCTATAAAATACTGTTTATTTACTAAAGAAGTAATGTTTTTATTGAAATCATCTATTTTTTAAAAAAAATTAATTATTAAATCTTCAAATGTTAGTATCATAACAGGAAGTTATATTTTTCAATAAATTCATTATTTAACTTCCCGTACTTATTTTTCAATACATTTTAAATTTAAAAAGCGAGGTTGGGGTCAATATTAATAATATTGAAAATTTTGTTTTTTATAACATCTATTTTTTGAGAAAAATTTTTTATATAAGATATCTAGTAAAATAATACTATGATTATAAAAATTATAAACAATATTTAGATTACAATAATATAGCTATAGTATTATATAAAATAGTATTTACTGTAAACATTAAAGCGAAAATCCTAATATACAGGATTATTTTAAATTATAAATATTGCTTTTTGAAAAAAAGATGGTGCCACAAAAGGGACTCGAACCCCCGACCTACTGATTACAAGTCAGTTGCTCTACCAGCTGAGCTAATGTGGCTTAACCTTATTATAGAATACTAAATTTAATTTTGCAACAAAAAAATTAAATTTTTAGCACTACCCACTTATATACCAAATTATTAAATAATTAAAGTATTTTTTTATTTAATATTTTTATTATTTGCGTTTATTTTGTTGGTTTTCCGTTATTTATTTCATTCTAAATTAGATTTTCTTGTAGACTTGTCTTACTAGAAATTACATATTTATCAATAGCATTAAAGACAATTAAAAAAACTATAAAAATATAATTTTCCATAAAAAAAATCTTGTTTTAAAATACTTCAAATTTTTTATATTTTTAATAATGAGATATATTTCAATATGTTTCCTATTAAAAATATTATTCAATTATTTTAATTCTTATAAGATTAATTCAAATCTTTAATCATTTATTTTTATTAGGACAACCTCCTACAAATCCCATAGCCACCACATAAGTTTCCACAGAATCCTTTCTTGACGATTGTGGCTTAAAAAACTTTGCCACCTTAAAATTTTTCTTTAATTTATCCATAAATTCCTTTTCAGCTCCACCTTGAAATATCTTACTTACAAAAGTTCCACCCTCAACTAAAACTTGAACAGCAAAATCAAATGCAGTTTCCACCAATAACATAGTTCTTAAATAATCTGTTTTTCTATCTCCAGTAGTATTTGCTGCCATATCACTCATCACTACATTATATTTTTCACCATTCATTTTACCCAAAATTAAATCTTTTGCATCATCTGCCAAAAAATCCTTCTGTATAATTTTTACTCCCTTGATATAATCCATAGGTAATATGTCAACCGATAAAACATTATCATAGCCAACTTTTTCAACTGCAATTTGACTCCAACCACCAGGCGCCGCACCCAAATCCAATACTTTATAACCTTTTTTAAAAATTTTAAATTTTTCATTTATTTCCAATATTTTAAAAGCTGATCTAGCTCTGTAACCTCTCTCTTTAGCTTCTCCTACATAGGGATCGTTAAGATGTCTTTGTAGCCAATTTGTAGAGGAAATTTTTCTATGTTTTGCTGTCTTTACTTTTACAGCCTTAAATCTATTATTTACTATCTTACTACTTAATTTATTAACCATTTTACCCCTTTATTTATATATTACGTCTATTTTAGTAGAAAAAATAATATTTTTAATCTTTTCACCTAGAATTTTTGAAAAAATATAATTAACCACATTATTTTTTTCATTTTCACTAATATTAATTCTTTTTTCTCTATCATTTATCTTAAAAATAAAACATGCTCCAGTATCTTCACCAAAACAAAATGGTTTAATTATTGAATTTTTTTCTGAATTTCCTAAAGATTTAATTATATTGGAATTTAATTCATTTTCAAATAACCAACCTAAATTACCATTGTTTTTAGCACTACTAGATTGTGAAACTGACAAAGCTGTTAATCCAAAATTTTTTAAATTTAAAGAATTATAAATATTATTTAATCTATTTAAAACCTTAGTTTTTTGTTCTTTATTTTCAAAATACAAAACTATTTCAGATAAATTATATCTAATTATAAATTGTTTTTTTGCTATAAATTCTAAAACATTATTTACTGTAGCATCATCAATTTCTATACCTTGTTTTAATACCGTTTCAACATATTTATACCATAAATAGTTGCTTTCAAAAAAATACAATACAAATTGTTTATCAAGATTATTTTTTTCACAAAATTCATCAATAGTTAAACTTGTGTTTAAATTTTTAGAAAATATATACCATAAATTATCTTTTTCTTCTTTTATTAATTCAATTCTATTTTTTTCTGCTATAATTCTTTTTTTTAAAACATCAATATAATTTTCCAAACTTTCATTATAAATTTTATTGCTTATTTTTTTATTTTCACTATAATTTGTTATAAAAATAAAGTTATTTAAATCATATTTAGTTATAGCAATATTATTCACATTAGCAATAATTTCAAAATCATTTTTTGAAAAAATATTTTTTAATTTATTTTCTGCCAAAGCAATATTATTATAGAAAATAAATATTACCAGGAGAATTATAACTTTCTTAATCATTTTCTACATTGTTAATATTTTCTTCAAGATTATCAATTACTTCTGGAGTTTTTTTATTATTAATAATATTAATTTCGTCAATTAAACTAATAGCCCTTAAAAGCTGATAATCGTTATTGTATAAATTTTCATTATTTTCTTTTTTCTTACTATTTTCTTTTATTGTTTTTTGAACTATGTCCTCTGTTTCTTCTCTTTCTAAATGACCCTCTAAATTTTTTTCACCAAAATCTTCATATTTATTATCTTCAAAAGATATTTTACCTTGTTTTACAATTATATCAGGAATAATTCCATCCAATTGAATTGATCTGTTTAGAGGAGTGTAATAGCGAGCAGTAGTTATCAAAAGAGCACCTCCATTTAAAAGTGGAAATACAGTTTGCACAGATGCTTTTCCAAAAGTTTTAGTTCCTAAAATTATTCCTCTTTTATAATCCTGAATCGCTCCAGCAACTATTTCAGATGCAGAAGCCGAACCATTGTTAACCAAAACAACTAATGGAGTATTTCTGTCTAATAAAAGATTTCCATTTGAAGTTTTATATAAATTTAAAGATTTTGCATCTCTATCTTTTGTAGAAACAACAACTTGATCCTTATCAATAAATAGTTCTGATATTTTAACTGCTTCGGTCAACAATCCTCCAGGATTATTTCTTAAATCCAATATAAATCCTTTTAATTTATTTTCACCCATTGTTACCTTTAATTTATTAAACATATTAATGGTATCTTGTTGTAAATTATCTTTAAATTCTGTCAATTTAATATAAATTATATTGTCATTAATTACCTTTCCTTTAACTGGATTTGTTTTAATTTTTTCTCTTTTTAATACAAACTCTAAAGGTTTTACTTCGCCTTTTCTTAATATAGTAATTTTTACTTTTTCACCAACTTTTCCTCTCATCAAATTTATAGCTTGATATAAATCCATATCAAAAGTATTTTTATCGTCTATTTGACTTATAAAGTCACCAGTTCTAATGCCAGCTTTATAAGCTGGAGTATCTTCAATAGGAGAAATTACAGTGATAAATAAATCTGTGTTTTTTGTAACAATTATTCCAAGACCACCAAATTCGCCTTTGATATTTTCCTGCATTTCTTTATATTCTTTTTTATTTAAATATCTTGAATGTGGGTCTAAAGAGGTTAATATTCCTTTTATAGCATTTTCATAAACTTTTTCTTCATCTATTTCTTCAATATAACTAATTTTTAATTTTTTTATTATATACCTTAATAAATCTTCGTTGTTTTTAATTTGTTGTTGTTCTGTTAAATTATTAAACAACGAAAAATTAAACTTAAAACCCTCTTCACCTAATGGCTCTTTCTGAGAAATAATTTCTTCTTCGTTATTTCTTGCCAAAATATAAACACTCTCTACCCGTTTTATAAAATTTCTTTTATAAATAAATAAACTACATAAAACTAATATAATTGTAAAGAATATAAAATTTAATGTTTTCTTCATTATAATATTTTATTCATTGCTTTATAAAATTTATGATAAATATAACCAAGTGTTTACTGGTCTTCTTGGGCCACATGGACCATCTTTTCCAGATACACATGGGCTTTTTACATCAACCACTTTAGTACTCATACAAGACTGTACAACTAAAAATAATAGTAAAACTATTAAATACTTTATTGCTTTTTTCATAAAAAAACTAATTTGTTAATTATTACCAATAATATTAAACTAAAATATAAATTTTTCAAGAAAAAACTTTATTGTGTACTAGTTCGATATATTTGGAAAAACTTTAGATAATATTTTTATTAAAATATTAGAAAATAATAAACTTTTTAAAAATATAAATAAGTTCTTTATTGAGATAGCAAACGCGCACAATATAATCTTTAACGAAAATAATTAGGGGATAAATTTAAAGTAACTCTAATATTCACCATACAAGAAGCAAAATAAATAGAATATAAAGATGGTGTGAGTGACGCGACTTGAACGCGCGACCCTAACCTTGGCAAGGTTATGCTCTACCAACTGAGCTACACTCACATATATGTTAATATATTATAACATTAAATTTTAATTTGCAAGTAAAAATTTATTTTTGTACTGGTTCATATCATTTGGGAAAAACTTTCCTCATTTTTACTTTTATAT
>CATOLK010000081.1 GCA_951801155.1 uncultured Rickettsiales bacterium
TTTCTTGTAAGCTTGTCTTACTAGAAAATCTTAATGTGGAATCCAGTAATATAAAAAATATTAAATTATAGAAAAATATTTTAAAGGTTTTTTATATTATATAATATAGAAAAATTACTAATATCCTTTTTTTTCTATTAAAGTAATTTATTTCTGGATTCCACATTAAGAATTACTAGACAATAAATTGTCAAGTAATTCTAATCTGGAATGACGTAAATAAAGGGAAATTAAAGAATAAACAATCATAAAAATAAATAAATTTAAAAATACTCAAATATTATTAATATTTGAGTATAGTTTTATACAGGAGGTCTAATAAAAATTTGAAATCAATTTCAAAAATATAAAAAATAGGATAAAAATAAGTTAGTGGAAATATTATATTAGCTAATTTTAATAAAAATAAAATAATAATAAAAAATGGTAAAAAATTATTTTATTTATATTTTAATATTAGTTACTTTAAAAATATTTTATAATTATGCTTATAATTAAACATAATTTATATAATAAAAACTATTGAAAAAAATATTTTATTTATTTAATATTCAATTGTTATTAATAAAAATATGTAATATGGCAAATAATAAAAGTTGTAATTTATCAGAAGGTATAAAGAACATAGGTTGTGAAACAAAATTAGCCTACTTATTAATATTAATTTTAATTATATCTAATATTTTTGTTTTTACAAAATTATCTTGTAAAGGAAACAAAGCAGATGAAATTAAAGACTGGATTAATAAGAACCCTAAAGTAATTCTTGACTCAGTTCAAAGATATGCTGAAGAAGAACAAGCAAAAGCTCAACAAGAGCAAGAAAAAAGAACAGAAAAAGTTATAAAGGAAAATATAGCAAAATTTAGAGATGAAAAAAATACAGGTATAGCAAATTCAAAGGGAACAAAAGTTATAGTTGAATTTTTTGATTATAATTGTGGTTATTGTAAGATGGCCTCAAAAGCACTTGATAAACTTGCAAAAGAAGATAAAGATATAAAAGTTGTCTTCAGAGATTTCCCAATTTTTGGTGGTGTTTCTGAAACTGCTGCTAAATACTCAATTGCAGTAGCTATAGCAGAACCAAATAAATTCTTAGATTTCCATTCAGCATTAATGGGTGGTAATGCTAGAACTGAAGAAGGAATTATAGAAGCTTTAAAAACAGCAGATATATCAACAGAAAAAATTAAAAAAACCTTAAGAACTAAAAATAAAGAAATCAATGAAAGAATTGATGAAAATAAAAAATTAGGTTTTTCTATAAATTTACAAGGAACTCCTGCTCTTATAATAGGGGAAGAATTTATTCCTGGTTATGTTGATGCTGAGACAATAAAAGCTAAATTAAAATAATATATAGATAGGATAAATTATGAAGAGTAAAATATCATTAGTTTTATTATTTGTTTTTTTAATTTCCTGCACAAATTTTTCAAATATTCAATATTTGGAAGAGAGACTGGAAAATAGTAATGATTTTAATGATATTTTAACTCTAAAGTATTTAAGATATTCTTATATTTTAAAGAAAAACTATGATTATAAAAGTGCTAATTATTTTTCAAAATTGGCAAAACAAGCATATAATAGAAAAAAAGATTTCTCCTTAAAGATTGATGATAGTTTAAAAGATATAGAACCGGAAAGATTAGCTAATTTATATTTTTTATTTAACTGCTGGTTATATTTTGAAACAAATAATAAAAATCTTGGAGAAGCTACTATTTGTAAAAATTCATTTATAAAAGAATCAGAATTATTGGAAAAAAGAAAATTTTTAACAATAAAGCAAAAAAGTGTTGAAGCTGGAGAAAAACAGACAAAATTTTTAACAAAAGAAGAAGAGATATATTATTTAAATTTTTCAAAAAATAGGATTATTAATTTATACTTTGATTTTGATAATTATAAATTAAATCCAGAATCTTTAGCAAAAGTTAGTTCAATTTTAAAATATATCAATGAATTAAAAGAAGATTATAAAATTACTATAACTGGTCATACCGATAGAATAGGTAAAGCCATTTACAACAATACTTTAGCAAGAAGAAGAGCAAACACCGTTTATAATATTTTTATAAAAAATGGTGTTCCAAAAGACTTAATTACTGTTACAAATATGAGTTCAAAATCTCCGCAAATTATAACTAAACCAAATGATAAAAACCAACTTAATAGAAGGGTTGAAGTCATAGTAGATGTTGGGTATAAAAATCAAGATATGTTACCACAACCAATGAGGTTATAAAAATAAATATTTCTAATATTAATTTATGTAAATTTGATATCCGATGCAATAGATAAATATTTAAATAATGGTTTTGGAAGTAAATTTAAGAACAAATTACAAATATAATGGAAATCAATAATATTATTTAGCAAATGTGAGATTTTAACGATATTAAAATCAAAAATAGATAAATTGCCAATCTTCAATATCTATAAAAATATATCAAAGATTTTTTTAAATATAACGCCACCATTAATATAGTTTTTATCTATACTTATGTATATTACAGCAATAGTCAAAAAAAAATCCTAAATAAACTTATTAAAAAATGCAGTTCAAAAACAATAGTTAAATTCCTTTGTTTTAAAAATAAAACAGAAACAAATTTAATAAATACCAGAAATAGTAAAACAAAAGAAGAGAATTTTAATATTAAAAGCCATTTTAATACAACAAAACAACACTCAAAATTTTGAATATTCAGACTTTCTGGAACAGTAAATAGATCAAAAAAATCTGGATTCTGGAATAATATTTTTTAATACAAAAAAAATATTAACAACAAAGAAAAAGGCATCTTAAAAAAACAAAATTAATATTAATATAACAAAATAAAAATATATTATATAAAATAAAAAATAGTAATAATACCATCAATAGTATTTCAATAAAGATCAAATAAAAAAAGATAATAATAGTTATATTTAAGGTAGCTTTTAAAAATATGTATTTATTTAAATAATGGCTATAATAAGATAGAATAAAAGTATATAAAATATTAAAAAGAAAAATTAAAATCATTAAAATTAATTATAAATGAAGTTAAGAAAATAATAGTTATCAAAATTACCATCTACGCTTTAACAACATCTATAATAAAGATAAAACTACATTACCTTACAACACTGTAGAATTTAAAATTCAATATTCTGTACATAAAATATAATTAATTATTCAAGTCTTTTAAAGGATTATAAAAAAGAAAAGAGGTTTTTGTCTCAAACTGGGTGAACCTATACATTTTATATATTGACATTAATATTTTAATGATTTATTACTATTTAAGTAATAACTTATTTAATAATAATTAAGGAGAATTAAAATGGGAGAAAATAATGAGAATATTATTTTAGCTTCTGAAGAATGGAATATAGAAAAAGTTCGATTATTACTTTCAAAACCAAATATAAATGCAAAAGATAAAGAAGGAAATACTCCACTTATTTGGGCTATAGAAAAAGGACATACAGAAATAGTTAAACAATTACTTTTACGACCAGGTATAGAAATAAACACAAAATATAAAGGAGGAAATACTCCACTTATTTATGCTATAAAAAATAAACATACAGAAATAGTTCGACTATTACTTTCACAACCAGGTATAAAAATAAATGCAGAAGAACTTATTTTAGCTGTAAGAAATGGACATACAGAAATAGTTAAACAATTACTTTCACAACCAGATATAGATGTAAATGCAAAAGATTGTCTTAGAAATACTTTACTTATTTACGCTGTACTTAAAGGGCATACAGAAATAGTTAAACAATTACTTTCACAACCAGATATAGATGTAAATGCAAAAAATAATGGCGGATATAATCCACTTATTATAGCTGCAGAAAATGGACATACAGAAATAGTTCAACTATTACTTTCACAACCAGATATAGAAATAAATGTAAGAAATAAAGAAGGAAATAGTCCACTTATTTTAGCTGTAAAAAAAGGACATAAAGAAATATTCCAACTATTACTTTCACAACCAGATATAAAAATAAATGTAAGAGATATAGGTGGAAATACTCCGCTTATTTTAGCTGTAAAAGAAAGGCGTGCAGAAATAGTTAAACAATTACTTTCACGACCAGGTATAGAAATAAATGCAAGAGATTATGATGGAAATAGTCCGCTTATTTTTGCTGCAGAAAATGGACATACAGAAATAGTTCAACTATTGCTTTCGCAACCAGGTATAGAAATAAATGCAAGAGATAAAGATGGAGATACTCCACTTATTTTAGCTGCAGAAAGCGGACATACAGAAATAGTTAAACAATTACTTTCACAACCAGATATAGATGTAAATGCAAAATTTAAAGATAGATGCACTACTCCACTTATTTGGGCTATAAAAGAAGGACATACAGAAATAGTTCAACAATTACTTTCGCAACCAGGTATAGAAATAAATGTAAGAGATAAAGATGGAGATACTCCACTTATTTTAGCTGTAAAAAAAGGACATACAGAAATAGTTCAACTATTACTTTCACAACTAGGTATAGAAATAAATGCAAGAGATAAAGAAGAAAATAGTCCAGTTATTTTAGCTGTAAAAAAAGGATATACAGAAATAGTTAAACAATTACTTTTAAAATCAAAAATGCAAATAAATGTAGGAGATAATTATGGAAATACTTCACTTATTTTAGCTGCAGAAAGCGGACATAAAGAAATAGTTGAACTATTACTTTCGCAACAAAAAATACAAATAAATATAGGAAATAGCTATGGAAATAGTCCACTTATTTGTGCTGCAACAAATGGACATAAAGAAATAGTCCAACTATTACTTTCACAACCAGGTATAGATGTAAATGCAAAAAATATTGGAGGACATACTTCACTTATTTTAGCTGCGGCAAAAAAACATAAGGAAATAGTTCAATTATTGCTTTTACAACCAGGTATAAAAATTGAAGAAAAATATTCACAAGAAATAAAAAATTTGATTGGTGAAGAAAAATATAATGAATATAAAATATGGAAAGAAAATAATCAAACCAATAATCTTGTTGGTGCTATTAATAATTTTAACTTTGAATCTACAGATAAATCTCCTTTTTTAAGTTAAAAATAAATCCTATTTGAGTAAATTTAGATTAATTTAATCCAAATTTTACTTTTTAAATTTAAAAAATTTAAAGAAGAATGTAAAAATAATAATATACTTTTATATATATATTACCTCCTAGATCTCCTAAATTAAATAGTATAATAGAGAA
>CATOLK010000082.1 GCA_951801155.1 uncultured Rickettsiales bacterium
CTGGATTCCACACTAAGAATTATTAGACAATAAATTGTCAAGTAATTCTAATCTGGAATGACATAAATAGAATAAAATTAAAGAATAAATAATCATAAAAATAAATAAATTTAAAAATATTCAAATATTATTGATATTTGAATATAGTTTTATGCAGGAGATCTATTAAAATTTCTATGATTTTTCTAAATTTTATCTTTATTTATCTATTTTTTCCTTTATTATAAATAAATTATTTTAAATAAACTATTTATAAAATATAGTGATTATTAAATTTAACAATCACTATATATTCATAACATCCTCTAATAAAACAAAAATTCCTTATATTTTGCTAAACTCCAGTACTTATCCCCAGTTTTTTTCTCTAATTCATCTAGTATTTTCTTTATTTCAAATATTTTTGGATTTACAGTATCATTTATATAATTAATACAATCCGATTCGTGTTTTTCTTTAAAAATTTTTTTACTCTTTAAAAGTTCTTCTTTCTTTATAAATAAATCACTTATTAATTTCGAATAATACTTTAAGAGATCTTTTTCATTTTTTAATAAATTGGTAGCAACAATACTTTCAGCTATTTTTAAATCATTTAAAAGAAAGGTTCTATAAGCTATAACATCCGGTATTATTTTGTTATCCAATAACTCCAATAAAACATTTATTTCAACTTTTTTACTTAAAATATATAGATTACTCCAGGCTATATATCTACTATTTAATTCATCTTTTGAAAGTATTTTATATTTTTCAAACAACCTTATATTCTTCTTTGAAATAATTTCTTCCAAACTTGAAAAAATATTTTTATTTGTATATAATTTTCTTTTCTTAACCTCTTTTTCCCAGTCTTTTGAATAACTATCTTTTTCAAATCTTATATTTTTTGTTCTAACTACAATATCTTTAATCGTCTTTAAAACAGCAATTTCAAATGGTTCTGTCTTTAAATAATTTTTAATTAAATCTATTGTTTTATCTATAGAATCTGTTATTATTGTATTTAAAATAGCTATCGGAGTGGCTGCATTTTGAGACGATCCAACCATTCTAAATTCAAATTTATTTCCAGTAAATGCAAAAGGAGATGTTCTATTTTTGTCCACATTATCTTTTAAAAAATTTGGAACTTTTTTAAAAATTGCAAATAATTTTGATTCAAAATCAGAATCTATTTTTAAACTTTTCTCTATTGTATTTAAAACTTTATCTAAAAAATGTCCTAAAAATATAGAAATTGCACTTGGAGGTGCTCCGTTCCCGCCTAATCTAGCTTCATTTCCAGGAAATGCTATTGAAGACATCAATAAATTACTATGATCATAAACAGCTTGAATAATAATAACCAAAAAAGTTAAAAATTGTAAAATCTCATCTTTTTTTGAATTATATTGTAATAAATTATTTCCATCGGAATCCTCTAATGACCAATTTAAGTGTTTAGCACTACCACAAATTTCACTGAATGGTTTTTCATTTAAAAGACAAACTAATCCATGTTTTTCAGCAATATTATTCATTAATATCATTAATAGTTGGTTATGATCATTAGCTAAATTCGCTTCTTCATATATTGGAGCAAATTCAAATTGATTTGGAGCAACTTCATTATGTCTTGTAGCTACTGGAATTCCATATTTATAGCATTCCGTTTCAACATCATTCATAAAACCCAAAACTTTACTTTTAATAATTCCTAAATATTGATCATACATTTGTTGCGTTTTTGGAGGTTTTATACCAAATAATGTTTTTCCCAACATTCTTAAATCATCTCTTTTTTCAAATTTATCTTTATCTATTAAAAAAAACTCTTGCTCTAAACCAACCGTTGGATAAATACTTTTTACATTTTTTCCAAATAATTCCAGTAATTCTTTAGATTTTTGGTTTAAAATAGCTTTTGATTTTAACAGTGGTAATTTCTGATCTATTGATTCACCATTATAGGTTATAAAAACAGATGGAATACATAGAGTTTTTACTCCATTATTATCATATATAAATAAAGGACTAGACGCATCCCAAGCTACATACCCTCTTGATTCAAAGGTATTTCTTGAACTGTCTGACGAAAAACTATTAGTTCCTGTTTCCACATAAATTAAACTAGTACCACTTAATTTTTCTATTGCTTCATCACTAGAATCTAGTGATAAAAAACTGTCATGTTTTTCTGCACTTTTTCCATTTAATGGTTGAAACCAATGGGTATAATGACTCGCTCCCATTGATATAGCCCAATTTTTTACTGCATTTGCTATTTCGTTTGCTTGATTTTCATTTATTGCAATATCTTCATCTATCCATCTTTCTAAAATTGAAAATGTTTCTTTTGAAAGAATATCACACATTTTTTTTCTGTCGAATACATTTTCTTTATAGATCTGAGAAATTTTACTACTCATAACAATAATTATTTTTATTTATAAATATATATTATTTAAAAAATATTAATATTCAAGAATTTTTTATTTAAACAATATATTTTTACAATTTAAAAGTTTATAAATATCTTTTTATTAGTCATAATTTTGCTTTAATTTAAAATTTTTTATTTTTAAGTAGTATTATTAGTATAAATGCATAAAGAAATAAATTATAAAATTATATAATAATTTTGGTTTATTATCCAATTGCAATTTATCAAAATAAAGCAAATAAATTTCAAAAATTTAAAATTTCCTTAACAAATAAAAAACTAATATTCAGGATTTCAGACACCGAAACTTTTTAGAATAACAAATATATAAAAAATCTAAATTCTAAATGTAATTTTTAAATTTAATAAAAAGTATTAAAAATAGAAAAAGTATATTAGAAAAAAATTATGATTTCTAAAATATAATCCATAAACTCTTTGACCGTAACATAATAATAGTACTTATAATTAAATATTTTTATTAAAACTCAAATTTTATTGTTATATTTATTAAATAAAGAAAATTTAAAAAGTTAAAATTAAATTCTCTTGTTTTTAAATATTTTAATAATAAATTAAATACCAATATTTAACAAAATAATTCTATTATGACAGATAAACAAAATTATAAAGAATACCTAAAAATTTCAAAAACAGCAGACAAACAGAAACTACAAAAACTACAAGCAGTCAGAGATTTAGGTATAAACCCATATCCATATAACTTTAATCAAACAATACACGCTACAGAATTAATTGAAAAGTATAGTAGTTTAGAAGTTGAAGAGCACAGAGAAAATGAAATTTACAATGTTGCTGGACGTTTAATGCTTAGGAGAAAGATGGGAAAAGCTGGTTTTTATGATATTTATGATGAAACTGGCAGAATTCAAGTTTATTTACAAAAACCAGAATTAACAGAATTAGAAAACCAACTTTTATCTTGTTTAGATATTGGTGATTTTATTGGAATTACAGGTTTTGTTTTTAAAACAAAAACTGGAGAAGTTAGTATACACTGTAAAGAAATTGTTTTATTATCAAAATCAATTGCTCCTATGCCTGAAAAATTTCATGGCCTATCTGACATGGAACTTAGATATAGACAAAGATTTGTCGATATGACTATGAATCCAGAAGTACGAGAAGTATTTAAAAAACGAAGTTTTATAATAAATGAAGTTAGAAATTATTTAAACGAAAGAGGATTTACAGAATTAGAAACCCCGGTTTTACAACCTATTTATGGTGGTGCCAATGCAAGACCATTCACAACTCATCATAATAATTTGGATATGCAGTTATACTTAAGAATAAGTCCTGAATTGTATTTAAAGAGATTAATTGCTGGTGGATTCGAAAAAGTTTTTGATATTTGTAAAAATTTTAGGAATGAAGGTTGTGACGCTACTCATAATCCTGAATTTACTATGATTGAATGGTATGAGGCATATACTGACTATAATTATCAGATGAATCAAGTAGAAGATATGATAACTACTATAGTAAAAAAAATTAACAATGGTAGTACAAAAATGAAAATTAGAGGATTTGATATTGATTTTCAAACTCCTTGGAAAAGATTATCAATTTATGATGGACTTAAAGAATATGCAAAAATTGATCCAGAAAATATTACAAAAGAAGAAGTTATTACAGAATTAAAAAAATATAAAACCGATATTGAAGAAAAAAAAGAAAAAGGTGAATTGTTAGTTGAATTATTTGAAGAAACTTGTGAAGAACATTTAATACAGCCAACTTTTGTTATAGATCATCCAGTGGAAATTTCACCTTTAACAAAAATTCACAGAACTAAAAAAGGGTTGGTAGAGAGATTTGAATTGTTTATAGCTCAAAAAGAACTGGCAAATTCATATTCTGAATTAAATGATCCTATAGACCAAGGTTTTAGATTACATGAGCAAGAAGCTCATAGAGAATTTGATGACGAGGCTCAGCCCATGGATAAAAATTTTTTACATTGCGTAGAATTTGGTATGCCTCCTATGGGTGGTGTAGGAATTGGAATTGATAGATTGGTAATGTTTTTAACTGGTCAAGATATAATAAGAGACGTGATTCCATTCCCTACTATGAAATTAAGAAAGGAAGATTTATAGTTTATTTTGATTGTAATTTTATTTTAATCTAAAATTTTCTGTATATTTTACTTCTATTAAAATAAAATATATGTAATTAAAGAGAAAAATTATATAGAATGTAAAGTTTGTTATATTTTTCTCTTTTTATTAAAAAATTGATTTAAAAAATAAAAATATATTTTTTTACTTCTAGTTCTAAAATTTACCAACCAACACAATTAATAGGTTTTCGTTAGTTCAACTGTTTGTTTGGATAAATTCTTTATTTTTGCATTTAAATTTCATATTACCATATTCTTCATAGATTATAAGACTGCTTTTACCTTTTAGATAGCTTACTATTTTCCATTTATACAAACTACTTTTCTTCAGGAAACTTCTGACATAGATTGTTAAATAAAAGTCTACTTTCATTTAACAATATTTGACTTTTGTTTTCTTCTGTAATTTGGTGTAAATACTATATGATATCTGTAATTCAAAAATACATATAATAAATCACAATTATTAGACCTCCTGTGTAAAACTATTTTTATTTTTATATCTTTTTTTTTGGATTTGTTATTTCTTTGATTTTCCTTTATTTCCAGATTCCAGATCAACAATTTCTTAGCGATTTATTGCTTAGAAAATCTAATTTGGAATGACAGGAGAGTTTTTATTATTGTTTACTCTTTAATTTCCCTTTATTTACGTCATTCCAGATTA
>CATOLK010000083.1 GCA_951801155.1 uncultured Rickettsiales bacterium
ATTCTTGAGTAATGTCTGTTTTAATATTTTGATTATCTATATATATGCCACCTTCATTAACATCATAAAATCTTAATAGAAGATTTATTAAAGTTGTTTTACCTGCTCCGGAATAGCCTACAAGGCCTAGTTTTTGGTTGGATGGGATAGTTAAAGAAAAATTGTTAAATACATAATTTAAATTTTCTTTATATTTAAAATATATATTCTTTATGTTTATTTCACCATTTGAAACTTGCAACTTATTTTTTGATAAATTTACTATTTTAAGAGGTTGAGTTAAAGTATCTAAAGCTTGTTGCATATTTCCAATTTGTTCAAAACTTAATGCCACATTATCAAAAGCGGATCTTAGGGAGCTAAAAATACGTAAAACTAACATAATTAACATATTTAGTGTCCCCAAAGTCATTTTACCATCTAAAAATAATTTAAAAGAAGTTATACCAACTATTATTGTTATTAAAGAATATGAAATAAAATTTAAAAAATCTATAGCCACTTTTGCAGAATATACAGATGATTTATTTTTTACCGCTTGTATACAATGTTTTTTAAATTCAACTTTTTCATATTTTTCTTTAGAAAAACTTTTTATAATAGATATTGAACTTAAATCATCGGTAATTAATCCTGTAAATTTACTTAAATAAGAAGATTCTTCTTTACAAGCTTTTTTTAATTTTTTTGACAAAAATGGAAATATACTTCCATAAATAACTAACCAAACTAAACTTATAAAAAATAGTAATAAACTTTCTCTTGCAAAGATATACAACATTACACAAAACGTTATAATATAAAATGTTAAGTCCATAACACACATAATTATAATTTCAGATCCTTTGGCTAAATCATTAATTTTATTACTAATAGTACCAGCAAAATTATTATTAAAAAATTCTAACGAATGTTTTATTGTATATTGGAATATATTATTTCTTATATTAGTTTGAACTCCAGTAATAACATTAAATTGAAATTTACGTATAAACATATTAAAAAATGACATACTAAAATTTGTAAAACCAATAATTATAAAATAAAAAATACCAGCTTTAAATGTTAATTCATTATTTACTAATTTATCTATTAAAATTTTTATTAAATATTGTCCTCCAATAACTGGAAATAACATACTTAAAGAACTAATAAAAATAGCCGTAAATAAACTAATTTTGTACTTTTTTAAAAAATTCCACAAATATAATAAAATACTGTCGTTTGTTTTAATATATTCCATTATTATTACATAATTTATAAATAATAACAATATTATATACTATATATTTTACATTGTCAATATGTTATAAATTAAAATTACCTTTTAACTATCTATTAAAATAGTAAATATGTATAAAAATTATGGCTAAAAATTATATTTAATCCATAGAATAATTATTATCTATTGTTTTTTAAAAAAATTCATTTTAAAATAGAAACAAATTAATTATTAATTTATTATAGTTATGAAAAAAAAAATTATAATCTTAATTATTGCAGTCCTATTTATATTACTAGGACTAGAAACATTTATTTTAATAAAAAAGAACAAAAAACCATTAAATAACGACGAAGTATTTGCTACCTACAAAGGAGGAATCGTTTATGTAAAAGATGTAAAAGATTATATTAAAAAATTAGAAAATACATTTAATCAAAAAATAGATATAAATAATCTAAAACCAGAAGAAAAAAAGATAATTGTTGATGAAATTATAAGTGGAAGAATTATTTTAGAATCAGCTAAAAATAGTAATATATCAAAATCAGAAGAATACAAAAATAAACTAAAAGAAACAGAAGAATTATTATTAAAAGATATGTTTTTACAGAGCTTAATTGCTAAAAATATTACAGAAGAAACTATAAAAAATAAATATGAAGAAGTTAAAAAATTGGTAGAAGGTAAAAAAGAATACAAAGTTAAACAAATTGTTGTAAAAACAAAAGAAGATATACAAAAAGTTGTTAAAGAATTAAAGACTAAGACTTTTGAGGAAGTGGCTAAAAAATATGCTATTGATGCAGGAAAAGAAAATGGTGGAAATTTAGGGTATGTTTTAGAAGGACAAACTATTCCTGAATTTGAAAAAGTTTTAAAGGAACAACCACTTAATAAGTTATCTGAACCATTTGAAACAAAAATGGGTTGGCATGTTTTAATAAAAGAAGATGAAAGAGATGCGAACGTTCCAGATTTTGATAAAACAAAAGATATTATAAAAACATCTTTAACAACTGAATTTATTAGACAATATAGTTTAGATAATTTAAAAGATAAAAATATAGAATTAAAAAAATAAATTTTATTTTATTATGGTGTAGTTTATACAAACTACACCTGGATATTTTTAATATATAGAGTATATTTATGAAGAAGAAGAAAAAGAAAGAAAGTAAAAGTAAATATGGTAGTACTGTCTATCTTATTTTAAGAGTTTATAAAGATTACGTTAATCCTAATAAAATTAATTTTTTATTGGCGGTTTTTTTTATGTTAATTGTGGCTGGTAGTACATCCTATAGAGCTTATTTAATAAAGCCAGCAATAGATAAAGTTTTTATTTCAAAAGATACAATGGCTCTTATTTTTATACCAATTAAGATAATATTAATTGCTATAATTTCATGTGCTGCAACCTATATACAGGGTGTTTTGATGAATATAACTAATAATAAAATAGTTTTGTCTTTAGAGGAAAAGCTTTTTAATAAATTAATTTATAATGATATGAGTTTTTTCCAAAAGCAATCGGCAGCAAGAATTTCCGGATATTTTGGTGATATACGCGGTATAAGTGAAATAATAAATTTGACTTTAAACGGTTTAATTTTGCAATTCTTTACATTATTATCTTTGATAGCTTTAATGTTTTGGCAAAATTTTAAATTATCAGTTTTGTCTTTTATATTTTTTCCAACTATAATTTGGCCGCTTATAAAAATAGGCAGAAAAATGAGAAATTTAGCAAGCAAAAATAGAAGTATAGCTTTAAACAATTCGTCTTTGATAAATGAAGCTTTTGAAAATATACAGATTATAAAGTCAAATAATAAGGAAAAAAAAGAAATAAAAAGAATAAATGGTGCTTTGGAATATTTATTTAATATTAATGTAAAGATAGTTAAAAGATCTTTATTGGTTTCTCCATTGATGGAAATGGCAAGTACAATAGGTTTTGCAGCAGTTATTTTATATGGTGGTTTATCAGTCGTTAGAGAAGCAAGTACAGCTGGAGAATTTTTCTTATTTATGACAGCAGCTTTATCTGCCTATAAACCTATGAAAAGTTTTGGTGGATTAAATGTTAAATTTCAGCATGCTCTTGCTTGTGCTAAAAGATATTTTATTATTATCGATAAAGATATTCATATAAAAGAAAAAAAAGATTGTATAACTTTAGAAAAAGTTGATGGAAATATTTCTTTTAATAATGTGACTTTTTATTATCCTTATACTGATTTTTCGGTAGATTATGTTTCTGAAAAAAATGAAGAAGAACTCGATATAAAACCTGCTCTTTCAGAATTAAATTTAGATATAAGTGCTGGAAAATCATATGCTTTAGTTGGTCATTCCGGAAGTGGAAAATCAACAATATTCAAGTTACTATTAAGATTTTATGATGTTACTAGTGGAAAAATTTTGATTGATGGAAATGATATAAGGGATTTGAGTTTTAAAACTTTGAGAGAAAGTATTTCTTTGGTAAGTCAAGATGTTAAATTATTTGACGATACAATATATAATAATATAAAATATTCTAAAGAAAATGCCACTAAAGAAGAAGTCGAATATGCAGCGAAAATGGCAAATGTTGAAGAATTCGTGCAAAATATGGAAAATGGCTATGATACAAAAGTTGGGCCAAATGGTTCTTTATTATCTGGCGGCCAGAAACAAAGAATTTCTATAGCAAGGGCTTTATTAAAAAATAGTCCGATTTTATTATTGGATGAAGCTACAAGCGCTTTGGATCCTATATCGGAAGAATTGATACAAAATTCTTTAAAAAATTTAATGAAAAATAAAACTACGATAATTATAGCTCATAGATTAAGTACAATAACTAATTGCGATCATATTTTTGTATTTGAAAATGGAAAATTAGTAGAAGAAGGAAATCATCAAGAGTTACTTTCTTTAAATAAAGTTTATAAAAAATTATGTGATAAGCAATTTAATAGTAAAATAAAAGAAAATTATGAAGAGTAGTTTAAAAGATATAGTAAAAAGTATTTTAAAAAAAAATTGTGTACAAAATATAATTTGTTATATAATAGCTATTTATATGAAATTTGTGTTTTTTACATCAAAAATACAAATTATTGGTTGCACGGAAGAATATTTAAATTTGGTTTTGAACAATAAAGCTACTTTTGTTATAACTTGGCATGGTAGAATTTTTATAGCTCCAATGATAGTAAGAACTTTAATGAAAAAAATAAATTATAAAAAAAAACCTTGCGTTTTAAGTTCAAAACATCGTGATGGGCAATTGGCTAGTAAAACTATGAATATTTTTAATTTTAAGGAAATATTTGGTTCAACTATAAACAAAAATAAACTGTTTCAAGCAGAAGATAGTGGTGCTGTAAAATCAATTAGAATAATAATGAAGGAAATTAAAATTGGTTCTAGCATACATTTAGCACCGGATGGTCCACGTGGTCCTATTAGAAAAATAAATAGTGAAATAGTTAATATAGCAAAAAAAAATTCAACTCCAATATTTCCTGTTGCAATTAACTATTCTTTTAAAAAACAATTGAATTCTTGGGATGAATTTCAAATTCCATTTCCCTTTGGAAAAATTTTGGTTGAATATCTGCAACCTTTGCATATAGATAAAAATAGTGATTTTAATGAAAGTAATTCTATTTTGGAAGAAAGAATGAATAAGATTTTTGAAAATGAATTAAAATTGTCTTCTTTGTAAGATTTATTCTATTAATCAAAAATTAAAACAATAATAATACCATTTGGTATTAAAAAAACCAAATGGTATTATTCAATAGTGTTTTTACTATTTTCTCCTTTAAATCGGTATTTATCATTCTCCTATTTGTTGTCCTTGTTGCGAAGGAGTAAGTTCATTTATACTAGCACCAATATTTAGTGCTACATTTTCACCATTTCCCAATCCTTCATCATTACCACCTAATGCAGAAGCACTACTATCATCAGTAGAATTAGAAGAAGATTGATGCTGTGCTGCTAAATTTGCTACAGT
>CATOLK010000084.1 GCA_951801155.1 uncultured Rickettsiales bacterium
TAAAAATTATTAAAAAATAAATTATTAAACATATATAGAAAATAAGAATAGTTTTATGCAGGAGGTATATTATAATTCGCCTGATAGTTCATATCTTTATTATAAACATAAACAAATTTTAATTTTCAAAAATAATAAATTTATCAATTAAATAATAAATATACACGGTCATTTTATTTATTGCGAAACTTACTAACCACAACATCATAAAACAAATACAAGCATACTCCAATACATATACAAGAGTCTGCAATATTAAAAGCAGGCCAGTGCAAATCACCCAAATGTACATCTATAAAATCAATCACAGCTCCATAATTAATTCTATCAATTATATTTCCAATTGCTCCTCCAAGCATTAACGAATAACAAAACATCAGAAGTAAATTATTATTTTTCCATAAAATATAGAAAATATATACTACTATTGCTAATATTATTAGTAATAATACAGTTGTTATTATACTATTATTGTTATTAAATACTCCAAAACTTATTCCTCTATTCCACACAAGAACTAAATTGAAAAAAGATGTTTTTTTTATATGTGTATGAACTCCGTTGGTTTTTAATATTATGCTTTCAACGCTAGTCATAGCAATATATTTTGTAAATTGATCTATCAATATAACAACGATTGAAATAAATAAACCAAAAAAAAATATTTTTTTTGCTTTTAAAAAATCAAATGTTTTTAATAAACTATTTTTTTTCATAATTGCATCCTCTTTAGTTATTTTTTAATATAGGTATTTTTAATTTTATTTTCAATCCACCTAATCTTTCAGATTTACTAAAATAAATCTTTCCTTTATGCATATTTATTATATTTTTTACAATAAATAAACCAAGTCCAAATCCATCCGTATTAGTTTTTTTATTTTTATAAAAAATTAATTGCATCTTTTCAAATAAATTTTCTTCAATTCCATTGCCATCATCTTCTATTATAACTGTTATAACATTTTGTGTTGTTTTTACAAAAACCTCTATTTTATTTTTTGCATATTTTATGGCATTATTAATTAAATTATTAATACATCTTCTGAATGAATCAAATTTTAAATAAACATCCTCAACTTTTATACTATAACTTATTTTAATATTTTTATAACCACTTCTATTATAATCTTCTAAAATATTTTCAAAAAAAGTTTTTATTTTTATTTTTTTAAAATCATTTTCATTTTCACCCTTTGCAAAAAGTAAATATTCGTTTATCAATTTTTCCATTTCTTCTAAATCTTTTTTAAAAAAATCAGCAATTGTTTTATCATCTAAAAATTCGGTTTGTAATTTCATTCTTGTTAATGGCGTTCTTAAATCGTGAGAAATTTGTGCTAACATAGTAGTTCTTGTATTTATTAAACTTTTCATTTTTTTCACCATATTTAAAAAAGCAATTCCTGTTTCTCTTATTTCTTTTGCTCCACCTGCTTTGAAATTTGTGTTATCTTTTTCTAAATAAGAAAATTCATTGGCAAAATCTTTTAATTTTATTATTGATTTTACTTGATTTTTTATATATACTAATGCAACAGAACCCATTATTATAAAAGTCAAAATATTCCAAAATACTATCAAATATATTCTTTGGACAAAAATTCTATTTTTATTAAATGTAAAAACTAAAACTCCCTCATCTTTTTCTACTTCTAGATTAAAATTATTTTCATTTAATTTATATAAGCTAATTTTTCCAATATTTAAATTACTTAATTCATTTTTTAACTGCTTTATCAAATTTTTATAAAAAATATTATAAATATTGTCTTTATATCTAGTTTTAACTTTTAAAATTTTAGAATTTTTTCTAAAATTAATTTTAATATTGTCAAATAGATTTAAATTTTTAATTATTACAATATAATCATTTTCTAGCCATACATTTTTTTCGAAAGTATCATTTAGTATAAATATTTCTGTTTTAAAAATATCAATATTTTGTTTTACAGTTCTACTCAAATATCTATGAAAAAATATATACAAAGATATAGACTGCATTAAAAACATTGGTAACAATACTATTAATACGAATCTATCAAATAATTTAGCCGTTAATTTTGATTTTATAAAATTTTTAATATTCATTTAAAAATCCAATTCAGAATAATAAATAGATTCTTTAAAACCAGCTATTTTTTCATATAATAAATTTCTAAAACCTTGCTTAGATTTAATAGGCATATACCACTCTTTTAGTTTTAAATATTTATTCCAATCTATATAACCTAAATAATCAATTACAGATAACTGCATAGCTGCAGCAATATCAGCTATTGTGAAGCTTTCCGAAGCTAACCATTTTCTAATATTGAGTAAATGCTCCATATATTTTATATGCATATTCAAATTAGTAATAGCAATATTAATCTTATCTGTGTTTGTATTATTATTACCCTGTAGAACGTTTAAAAAGGTTTCTTCTATTAAATATTTACTTACTTCGTTATAGAATTTTTTATCAAACCACATATGAAGCCGCTGTATTTCATACCTCTCTTCTCTATTATTACCCATAAAATTAAAGTAATTAAATTCATTCTCTTTTTTTTCAATTTCATCTATATAATTACATATTAAAAAACTATCACAAATTATTTCTTGGGTTTCTAAATTTTTTAAAACCGGCACTTCAGAGGCTTGATTGATTTTTACGAAGTTCTTTTCTCGCAACCAAAATTTGGTTTCTCTTAATTCGTAATCAATTCCTTTTTCCTCAAGAAAAAATCTTACTTTTCTTGAAAACGGACAAAAGTTTGTACTATATAATATATATTTCGACAATTTTAAAATCCTTTTTTACTATTACTTATATTAAATCAAAAAATAAAATAGTCTATAGTTTTTTAAAATTTAATTTCTTGACTTTAAAAAAAATACATTAATATAATTATTTATATAAAAAAATAAACGAGAAAAATGAGCGACCAAAAAAATGTTTTACAGGGAGATTTATTAAGTTCTTCAAATGACGAATTTGATATGGTAGATATAAGTTCTATAGAAGAGGCTATAGGTACATTTGATAACAATGTTCCAAATACTTATCAAGATATTAATATTCTAATAAATGAAAAAGAAGGAGAAACAACCCCTGAAAGTCTAAAAACTGAAAATGAAGCAATAAAAAATATATTAAATGATGACAGTTTAATAAAAAGACCAAGTTGGGGACCTACAAAAACAAATGGTTTAAAATTTACAGATGCTTATAAATTAATTCTTAAAAGTGAAACCAATCTGAATTCTATCAGATTTTTAAATCCTGATGGAGGTAGAAATAATTTAAATAACTATAATAGAGAAGAATTTCTAGCGGCTATCGGTGTAAATAAAGATAATTTTAAAAAAATTAAAGAACAATCAAAAGGATATATAACTGTTTTAGTTGGAAATAATTCACATGATCACGCTGTTACTTTATTAATAAACCTTAATAATGCAGAAAATTTTGAAGATTTAAAAAATAATAATAAAAAATGTTATTATAGAATAGATACAAAAAGATTTGCTGAAAAAACAAGTTTTAGAGATGATGATGAAAATAGTAGACCTAAAAATCTTTTAAAAAATAGAATTTTACCAACTCAAGGATTTAATGAATGTACTCTACAATCAGCTGCATTTATTGTTGGTTTTTCAGAAGCTTTAAAAAACAATAATAATGTAGAGATAATACTTAATAATACCAAAAAAATAAAAAATATCATAAAAGAAGGTAGAAAAATATTTGAATCTAAAAATTTACTAGAAAACAAAGGTGTATGTAAATAACAATTAATTATATTTTATCAATAAATATTGTTTTTTTATAAAAATTTTCATAAAAAGCAATTTTTGATTCCAAAAGTTGCTTCTCATCATTTATTTCTATTGTTCTAATTTTTCTATATTTTTCAAAGATATTTAAAATATTATTATCAAAAACATTTGTTTCCAAACAAGGAACTTCATCAAAGGCATTCCATATTATGATAGAATCTTTTTTATCAAAAAATTCATTGTTTACTAATATATTAAGAGCCTTTGGCAGTACATCATAAAAATAAGAAGAACTACTTTTAAAAACAATTCTATTTACTTCATTTCCTTTTTTATTTTGTCTTTCATTTATCCATTTATCAGATAATTCAATCGCTACAGCTAAAATATTAAAATTTATTATATAATTATTTTTTTTTAAAATTTTTATTAAATATTCTTCAAAAATTGGTTCTAAAAGAGTTACTTCAAATAAAATATTATATTTATTTTCTATTAATTTTTCTAAAACTTTTACAAGTAAAGTCAATGCAAATCCATTAGTTTTTTCTCTTATTAAACCATTCCCATATTTTGCTAAAAGTTCATTATAATTCGGGTGGTATTTAGCAAAATTTCTAACAGCTAACAATATATAATTTTGTTGAATTTTATCAAGACTAGTTTTTATGGCAGGCATTAATTGCGTAGTTTTCCCACTACCAGACTGCCCAGCAATTCTTATTAAATAAGGAAAATTTTCATTCTTTTTTATATTTTTAGTTAAATCCAAAAATACTTCATCCGCTATATTTTCAAATTCTTTGTTAAAAAAATCAAAAATGCCATCATTTCCATCTTGATTATTCCATTTCTCGTATATAAAATTCAAAATTTTTTTCTTTTCTTCTATCTGCATATCTTTTTAAATAAAATTAAAAAAATCTCTGAAAATATCAGAGATTTAAAAGTTCAATTATTTTTTACTTTTTTCTTTTTTAGGTTGCTTTTCTTTAGGAACAAATACTGGTTTAAATTTTTCTGCACCTTTAACATTATATTTATTAAGAATAATAGCCATCCTTTCAGTTGGAATAGCACCAACACTTAACCAATATTCTATCCTTTCCAATTTTAAATTTAACCGACGTTCAACATCATCTTTTAATATTGGATCATAATAACCTACTTTTTCTATAAATTTGCCATCTCTTGGAGACCTTGAATCAGCAACAACTATGTGATAAAAAGGTAAATTTCTTCTTCCAGCTCTGGCCAATCTAATTTTTACAGACATATTTTTATTCTATCTTTGTTTATAAATTCCAAAAAAGAGGGTTTTCGGGAAAATATTAACTCTAATATAATGATATTTTTTAAAAAATCAAGTGGTTTTTGTATTTAATTGGCACCGCCTATTTATACATTAAATTATTAAATAATTAAAATATTTTTTTATTTAATATTTTTATTATTTATGTTT
>CATOLK010000085.1 GCA_951801155.1 uncultured Rickettsiales bacterium
TTCAGTTACAGAAGAAGGAATTGATACTTGTGTCAATCTTGAACATCCATAAAAAGCATATAGGCCAATACAAATTACAGAAGAAGGAATTGATATTTGCGTTAATGATGTACATCTAAAAAAAGTATTATTTCTAACGCAGAAGGGGAAGTGGCTAATTTTTTAAAAATTTATAAAGAATATCAAAAAAATCCAACTTTAACTAAAACAAGAATTTATTTGGAAACTATGAATGAAATAATGGAAAATGTTGATAAAGTGATTATTGATGAAAAAGTTGGAAAAAATATTTTACAGCATATACAACTAAATAATAGTAAGGAGTAAGAAATGGAAATAAGAACAATTAATAATAGATTTTGTATAAAATTAATTATTTTATGTATTATTTTATTTATTTTTTCTAAATCTTGTTTAATAGTTGGTCAAACGGAACAGGCAATAATATTAGAATTCGGTAAACCTATAAGAACAATAAAGGATGCTGGATTAAAATTTATTATACCAATTATACAAAATGTTTATAAATTTGATAATAGACTACTTGATTTAACTTTAGAAGATAAAGAAGTCATAGCTTCGGATCAAAAAAGAATAATAGTTAATGCTTTTTCAAAATTTAAAATAACTGAACCAATGAGTTTTTATAATGCTTTTAAAGGTAAAAGTAATGGGATTATAATTAAACAGTTAGGTAATATGCTCGAATCTAGTTTAAGAGAAGTTGTTGGAAGTTTCGAATTAACAGACTTATTGTCAACTAAAAGAGCTCAAATAATGCAGGATATAGAAGATAAGTTAAATAAAAGAGTTCAACAATATGGAATAGAAATTATTGATACTAGAATTATGAGAGCTGATTTGCCGGCAGCAAATAGTAGTGCTATTTTTAAAAGAATGCAAACAGAAAGAGAATTAGAAGCAAAACAAATTAGAGCCGAAGGTGATGAAAATGCTAAAAAAATAATTGCTAGCACAAATAAAGATAAAACTATAATTATGGCAGAAGCATATAAAAAAGCAAAAATTTTAAGAGGTGAGGGTGAAGCAAAAGCTGTAGAAATTTTTAATAATGCTTTTTCGAAGGATCAAAATTTCTATGAATTTTATAAATCTATGCAAGTTTATAAAACTATATTAAAAGATAGTAAAAATTCAAGAATAATAACAACTACTAATAATAAATTATATAAAAATTTAGGTCTCTAATAGTGATAAAATATTTTATTGTTTTTTTGATTAATTTTTGTTTTTTATTTAGTGTAAAAGCAGAAAATTTACCGGATTGGTATAAAGATACAGAGAACACTAAACTTTATATTTATGGTTTAGGAAAAGGAAATAATTTGGAAAAAGCTATAAAAGTAGCACTAAATAATATAAAAGAAAATTTTTTAAAAAAAAGTGAAAATTCTAAAATAGATATAAATTTGCTTAATTTTTCGAATTATGAAATTGAAAAGCAGGAAAATATAAATAACATAAATTATATTCTATTGGTTATACGGAGAAATGAATTGCTTGGTTTGCAGCTACAACAATTGAATGAAATTGTTTTAAATATAGAAAATCTGTATAATTTTTTAGATAAAAAAAATGATTTAGTAAAACTTACTAAATTTGAAGAAATTCAAAAATTTATAAATGAAATGAATAATAAAATTGAAATAATAAAACTTATTGACAATAAATTTAATGATAATAAATATAATTTATTACGTAAAAGAATAGAAAATAAATATATAAATTTGCTGAATAATATGGATATAAAAATTGAAATTGAGCAGAAAAGAGCAAAATCTCTGTTAAAGTATGTTATATATAATATAATAAAAAACAATTTTATAAAAATTAATGATAAATCCAATAATACTTTGCGATTATCATATAAGATTAAAATATTAAATGTAGAAAATAATTATAATGTCAATATATTATTTTATACCAAAATCTTTGATAAGGATGATAATTTAATGAATTATAATAGTTTTAATTATAGTTTTAGTTCAAACAATAGTTTTACTGATGCTATTGAAACTATAATGGAAAATTTTAAGGAAGATTTAAAAAGTGGTAAAATTAAAATTATTGATTTTGCTATTAAAAATAAGTATAATCACTTACTTATGTTAAAAAATATATAATAATAAAGTTATTAAACAAAATTAAAAAAAATGGAAACAAATAGACGAAATTCTGATATATTAATTTTTATTATGTTAGCGACAAACGAGCTTGATATATCAACTGGAAATCAATTAAGTGAATTTTTTGGAATAGAAACAGATGGTATATTGGTTGAAAATCAAATAGAAAATATATCTAATATAGAAACAAGTAATATTTTATTAGAAAACCATATAAATAATTTGCATATATCAAATATAGGAGAAAATGCATTTGAAGAAATTATTAGTATTGTTCAGGAAATTTCAAGGGAAGAAACTATTAATCAATCTCTTACGTCTGGAGTAAATATTGATGCTCGCAAAGGATTAAGTTCAAGATTTATTAATTTTGTGAGAGGAGCTGTAATAGTTGAAAATGATGATGATGAACAAAATTTAGATAAAATAAATAAAACACTTATGGAATTAGAAAAGGTAGATAAGAATAATATTTCAAAAATAATAAATATTTTTGTAGATATAATAAATTATATATCTTGTTTGTCACCAGAAGTAAAAAATGATATATTGCAGGCTTTTATTAAACAAAGTACTTTGGAAGAAAAAATGAACGAAAGTTTTCCACAAATTGGAACAATAATGATTTATTCGGCAACATTAAAAAATAATAAAACAATATTTTCTAAAAAAGATATTGAAATACTTTCTGAAATGGCACAATATATAGAAATACTCGACAAAATAGATTGTAGTAAAGAATTTACAAAAAATACAATAATAAATTGTTTAAACATTTCCTATTTTAAAGCAAGTCCATATGTACAAGAAATATTTTTAAAAATTATTGAAAATAATCGTGTCTTTTTTGAAGATATGTGGAAAAGGATTGAATTTGATTTTGACGAATTTACGGATGCTTATAGATTGCCAATAAAAAATAGAAAAATTATGTAAAAAATATTTAAAATTAAACTAATAAATATTTAACTATATATTTATAAACTTTAAATTGTAAAATATTTTGGTAATTAAATCCCTTGCTTTTTATTATTTTTAAAGTATTTTTAACGCGATATTAAAAATAAATAAAAACGAAGATGAAAAAAGCAGAATTACCAAACATGTTAACTTTAATTAGAATTATAGTTATTCCTATTATAATAGTATCTTTCTATGTTCCATGGAAAATAACAAATTTAATAGCGGCAGCACTTTTTATGTTTGCAAGTTTAACTGATTTTTTTGATGGTTATTTGGCTAGATTATATAAAGTGCAATCAAATTTTGGTAGATGTTTTGATCCTATAGCAGATAAATTACTAGTGGCCGTTTCTCTAATAATGCTAGTAAATTTTTCGTCGAGAAATATTTTTATAGTAATTCCTTCTTTAGTTATAATCTGCAGAGAAATTCTAGTTTCTGGACTTAGAGAGTTTTTAGCCACTATAAATGTTGGAATGCCGGTAACTAAACTTGCAAAATGGAAAACAACTATACAAATGATGGCTATAACCGCCTTGCTTTTAGCAAGTAAAGATTCTTATTATACTTACGAAAATATTATGGATTATTTTGAAGTAGAACCATTTTTAAGAATATTTTTTAACGGTTTAATTGAAAAAATTGGTATAATAATGTTAAATATGGCAGCTATATTAACAATTATAACTGGTTATGCTTACTATAAAGTCGGTATAAAAAATATGTAAATATGCCAAAAATAAATGATGAAGGTTTTTTAATCTATATCAAAAAATATAATGAAAAAAGTTTAATAGTTAAAATAATTAGTAAAAATAATGGAATTATTTCTGGATTTTTGAAGAAAAGTTTCAATAAACAAGATAAATATATAAATCAAATTGGTAATTTTGTAAATTTTGAGTACAATTACAAAACTGTAGATAAAAAAGGAACAATACAATTGGAAAATATTAAAAGTTATATTGGAGTTATAATAAATAATAATTTTAATCTTGCTATTTTCAATTCTATTGTCGCAATTTTAATTGCTTCTATTAGTGAAAATGATAATATTGAAGAAATTTATAAAATATGTGAAAAAATATTTTTTGCTTTCATATATAATGATAAAAATTTGATTTTACATTATATTGATTTTTTATTTAAAATTGTAGCTTATTTAGGAATAAATATTGACATTTCAAAATGTGTTGTTAGTGGCAATAGTGAAGTTTATTATATGTCACCGAAAACTGGAAATTGTGTAAGCAAAGAAGTTGGAGAAAAATATAAAAAAAATTTATTCATTATACCAAAATGTTTTTTTGAGGATTGTTTTGATAAAGTTGAAATTGTAAATTCTATAAATATTTTACATTATTTTGTTGAAAAGATTTTTGAAGATAATGAAATTTATTTTAAATATAAAAATATTAATTTTTTAAAAAAAATTGTTATTAAAAATATAAATTATATTAAATATTGATATTTAATTATTAGTTATTATATTATGTGTATAATAAAATCAAAAAGATATGTCAAATTATACTTCAGTAAATTTAGGTAATTTTAAAGAAATAGCTAAACTTAAAAATGGAAAAGCTTTTTTGCATGATATCCTTAATTTAACTAGTTGCGAAATTTCAGTCAATGTTGTTCCAAAAGATTTCGAAATTCCTTTTAACCATAAACATAAGGAAAATGAAGAAATATACATTATAATTGGAGGAAAAGGTATTATCACAATTGATAATAAAGAGTTAGAGGTTAAAGAAGGTTCGGCAGTTAGAATTTCACCTATTGCTAAAAGAACAATAAAAAATACTGGAGACAGTGAATTACTTTTTATATGTGTACAAGCGAAAGAAAATTCATTAAAACAATTTGGTTTTGATGATGGTGAGATTTGTTAAATAATTATTTTTTACTTTTTTATTAGACTTTTTGCATAAAACTATATTCAAATATCAATAATATTTGAGTATTTTTGAATTTATTTATTTTTATGATTGTTTATTCTTTGATTTTCCTTTATTTACGTCATTCCAGATTAGATTTTCTTGTAAGCTTGCCTTACTAGAAAATC
>CATOLK010000086.1 GCA_951801155.1 uncultured Rickettsiales bacterium
AACACCAGAATATATGTTATAGTATGTATATTCTTTCATTAATTACCTCATTTTTTATTAATAAATTTACATGAAATTAATTATAAAAATGAGGCAATTTTATTTCAAAATTTTTCCAAAATATGTTTGGACTTGTACATACAATAATTATTTGCATCAACAATATTCAAAAATATTTCTCTTTTTTTATCCATATCCATAGAATCATAATCATCATTATAATTATAATTTTTAAAATTATGATTAATAATATTAGACATTTTTTTTCTTTGTAGTTCACTATTTCTTTTAGGAATTGTCATATTTTTTATATCATCTATTTCATTTTCCACAATCTTTAATAATTTTAGAGAATTTTTAACATCAAAATAACTATCCATAAATGAATTATTTTGTTCAGTAACATTTATTTCATTAATTTTATATTTATTTAATAAAATTTCTAACACACCATCCATAATAATATCGGCAATTATAAAATATAATTTATTTTTTTTTCTTAAAAGAGAATTAGCCTCTTCATATAATCTTGCAAAATAAAGAATTATTTTATGATCTTTATCACTAAAATCAATGTTTCTTAAATTAATTCCTTTTGAATTAACATAATTTTTGATTTCAATTTCTTCTTTTTCTCTTAATTTAGAGTAATTATTGTATATATGAGCAACAAAATGATAAATTCTGCCGTTTCTTAAAATATTGCAAAATGGATTAAATTCATTATTATCTTGATATAATAGATTGTTGGCATTAATATTTTCCAACACAATTTCAATATACTCTTTAAAATTTTTATCTTTAAAAAGATTTAAAAAATCTCGTAATACAATATTTTTTATTTCATTAAGATTGAAAAAATTACTAACATTACGTATCATGTTAATCATTTTAAAATTATTTTCCCTTTGCATTCTTCTTCTTTCAAAATCAGATGCACTCAAAATACAATTAATATTATAATTAGAATATTTTATTTCATCTTTTAAGATAAGATTAAAATTTGCTCCATTTTTAAAATAGAATTTTTTACTTAAATTTTCATTTTTAAAACTAGGATTTTTTTTAAAAAAATATTCTTTTTCATTTTTATAATTTTTACTTACTTTAAAATAACCAATAATCCATTCCGCTGGAATTGATACAAGATCTAACTCAGAATACTCATAGGCTCTACTATCACTAAATACTGGATTTAAAACTTTTGTACCATCTGGTACAGATATTAAAAATATTTTAGATTTATTATTTTCAAGTACATATTTATTAGCTATATTTATATCTGTTGTAACCGAAATCAATCCTTTATGTAAAGAGTTATTTTTAATTATATTATAATCACTTATAGTAACATAATCAATATATTCTCCGTCCATACCAATATTTAAAAATTTATTTGCAGTTTTATCAGATATGTTTAAACCTCTTACAAAAATCATTGATTTTTCAAGTACAGATGTAATTAAACCACCTTCTTCTAAATTATTATATTTTATATTATTATATTTTATATATCTGCGCCTATATGCATCTATATTTTCTAAAAATTTACTGTTATTTTTTATTCCAATAATACCATTCCACATTAAAAATGATTTTGCATATTCAAAATATTTATATTTATTTATTTTACCAATTTTTTTTGTAAATTTATAGTGTTTTTTAATATTATATAAATTGTATTGTAATATTTTTTTAGCTTCTATTTTTTCTTCGATATTACTATCATATGAAAATAATTTATATAAAGCTTCTTTTATTGTTTGTTTTAATTGATCTGTTAAAATACTTTGTAGTTTTAAAGAATATTTTTCAATAAATAAATTATATTCGTTTTCAGCTGTTCTAATAGCTATAATATTTTTATATTTTTCTATTACATTTAAAATTTGACTAATATTAGGAATAATAATATTTTCATAATAATTTTTATATCTTTCTTCCAATGTATTTCCTATTCCACTTTCTATTTTTTCTATATCCAATAGTTCCTTAGCTTGTTCTAGATCTCTATTAATGACAAAATTCATTTCTTTATGGTAATTATAAAAATCATCTATAATAAAATTTAAATGTTTTAAAGCAAAATTTCCAAAAGCAAGATCGTAGAAATCAGCATTTGTATAATATTCTTTTATTTCGGATATAAAATCATTTTTAATTTTTTTTGTAGATAACTGTTTATTTACATTTAATATAAAATATATTTTATTAAATTCATCTTCTACATTTTTTATATTACCGCTTTTTAAATATGCTTTAATATTTTGTATAAAATAAAATCCATTTTCCGTCATAGTTGGATCCTCACCTACATAACCACCTATTACAAAATAATTTAAAAATTTTCTTAATTCCGATTCTGGTATATTTTTTGTATTTTCTACAAAAAATTTTATTAATTGTAATCTATTCTCTATAAATTCAGGATTAAATTTATACCAACCAATAATGTTATTATTACACATTTTTAATTCATTTCTAAAAAAAGCATCTAATATTTGTCTTTGGACTGCATTACAATTTTTTAATATTTCTAAATATATAAAATATTTTTTATTTTTACTATAGTTTTTAAATTTTTCTATAGGTGTATTTTCTGTTAAATCTATTTCTTTATAATATTTTATAATTTTAATATTATCATATTTTGTGGTATTTCTTATTTTATCCATAAGTTTCACTTGTTTTTTATTATTATAGGCATTGTTTTTTAACCTATCAGACTTAAAATAAAAATATAGAGAACCTTTTATTGCTATATCCGGTATACGACTTCCACTTTTTATTAGTTTTGGTTTGATCCCTTTTTTATAAAATTCCAATTCCAATTCCAATAACATTTCTTTTTTTAATGCACTGTATATAATTAGTGTATTTCTATTTGATATTTTTTTATTTCCGAAAATCGATGGTGTTTTTCCATATAAATCATAACGATCCATAAAATCTTTGAATATGTTTATAGCTTTATATATATCACTTAAATCAATTGATATAAAAATTTTTGTTTCTTTTTCTGCTGAAAAATTATCTTTATTATTTGGAAATCTGTAGTTCCAATTATTTGTTACTCTCCAGGTTTTTTCATAATCAGTCATTTTATGTCCAAGTATTTTTTTTTAAAAAAAACATAAAAAACAAGATAAGTCAACAAAAAAATGATATCAAAAGATTTTTTATTTTTTTCATAATCTTTATTTTTTATAAATATTTTATGCAGGAGGCTAATATCTATTATTTTTTTGCTCTTTCTACAGCTTCTAAAATCTTATTTTTTGCTTCTTTAGAATCTTTATAACCAGCAACTTTAACCCATTTACCATTTTCCAAATCTTTATAGTGTTCAAAAAAATGCTCAACCTTGTCTAAAGTTATTTTAGGAAGTTCATCAATCTCATTAATTTTAGAATATTCGCTATTCATTTTTTCTGTTGGAACTGCTAAAATTTTTTCATCCTCACCTTTTTCATCTTCCATTAGTAAAATTCCTATTGGTTTACAAGGTATAACTGCCCCATAAGTAATTGGATATTCTGAAAAAACAAGAACATCTATAGGATCACCATCTCCAGATAATGTATTTGGTATAAAACCGTAGTTTAAAGGATAATGCATTGGAGTTGCTAAAAATCTATCAACAAAAAGCGCTCCACTTTCTTTATCTAATTCGTATTTTACTGGCAGTGCATTTGCAGGATTTTCAACTACAACATTTACACTATTAGGAACATCTTTTCCTGTTTTTATATTTTTAATTAACATATTTTTCTTAAAATTATTAATATCTATTATATGTAGCTTGAATCATATTTTTAGAAATACTACTTCTAAAAATAGATAAAATACTATTAAATTTATTAGAATCTTTGTAGATATCAAAATCTACAATTTTAACTTTATCCATATCTATATTGATATCTTTAAAGTATTCAATAGCCTCATCATCTCCTCCAATTTTATCTATTAATCCATATTCCAGTGCTTGTCTTCCAGTATAAACTTGACCATTTGCTATTTCTTGTGCTTCCAGTGTTTTTATTTTTCTTCTTTGAATAAAAATTGTTAAAAAATAATCGTATATATCATTAATTTCTTGATTTACTACCATATCAACGTCTGGCGTTATTTTTTCAAACGGATTCGGAGCAGATTTAAGTATAGAACTTTTAAAAGTTGTCAGAGATATTCCGAATTTTTTTGCTAATTCTGTTATTTCATAATTTTGTGCTATAACACCTATTGAACCCACAGCACTAGTATTATAAGCAATTATATAATCGCTAGCCATAGCTAATAAATATGCTCCCGACGTTCCCAAACCATTAATTTGCGAAATTATTGGTTTATCAATGGATAATTTTCTAAAGAATGTATACAACATTTCACTAGCTACCACATCTCCACCAGGTGAATCAATATCTAAAATAATAGCTTTTATTTTATCATCTTTTAATTTTTCGAGTTTTTCTCTTGAAAATGAGTCATTACCAATATAATCTCTAATATTTACTCTTGCTATAATATCTTTTCCTACAATGTTACCTCTAACTACTTTATTACACAATGAAAGTAAATAAAAAAATAGCACTACAATTGTTATTATTCTCCAGATAGAAATTTTTTTTTTAAATTTTTGAATGGCTATAAATTCAGCTTCTTTCATAATAAATAAATTAATTAAAATTTTAATTTTAAATTATTATATTAATAATATAAAGTCAAATAGTTATTTTTATGTAAAGCAGTATTATATTTAAAAAATTTATAAATAGACCTCCTGCATAAAACTATACTCAAATATTAATAATATTTGAGTATTTTTAAATTTATTTATTTTTATGATTGTTTATTCTTTAATTTCCCTTTATTTACGTCATTCCAGATTAGAATTACTTGACAATTTATTGTCTAGTAATTCTTAATGTGGAATCCAGAAATAAATTACTTTAATAGGAAAAAAGGATATTAGTAGTTTTTCTATATTTTGTAATATAAAAAAATCTTTAAAATATTTTTCTATATTTAATATTCTTTATATTACTGGATTCCACATTAA
>CATOLK010000087.1 GCA_951801155.1 uncultured Rickettsiales bacterium
AATATTCGTTATAATCTTGATTTATTAATTTTAATCCACTAATATTTACATCATAATACACATTGTGTATTTGCATATAAAAATAACCTCCTTTAAATTTATTGTTATTAAATTTCTTTTATAAATTATAAAAGAGGTTATTTTATTTTTAAATATTTAAATATTAAATATTTAATATTTAAATATTTAAAAGTTAAAAAATATTCAAAAAAATATTTTAAAAGAAATACCTAAAAAATAATATTTTTAAAATAATAGTATTTTTAAAATAAAAACATATTTAAAGAATAATTCTTTTTTAAAAAATATTTAAAATATTTTTAAAAATAAATTTGTCTCAAATGTGTTTGGACCTGTACATACTTTTTCATGATATTATTATAGAACTTTTGAAATTAATGAATTAATACGATCATTTTTTATTAAACCTATTATATAAAAATCACATATTTGTTAATACCATTAATATAATTGAAAAAATTACAAAAAATATAGTTTTTCATAAGATTTTAAATCTTATTTCAAAATATTAAAAATTCTTGTTTTTTGTGATATTTGTTTTTTATGGAAAATATTTTACGCAGTAGGTTTATTAAAGAAACATTAATATATAGATTTTTAAAAAAATAGTTTTAATATAAAAACCAATTATTTTAATTTTAAACAAAAACAAAATTATGGACAAAGAACTAATCATCGAAAAAATAAGAAACGCTGGACTTTTAGGCAAAGGTGGAGCAGCATTCCCAACAGCAGATAAATGGAAAGGTGTAAGCGAAGCAGAAGGAGATTTAAAATATATAATTTGCAATTCTTCAGAAGGTGAATTAGGTGTATTCAAAGACTTATACATTTGGCGAAATCATATGGATAAAGTTTTTAAAGGTATTGATTATGCTATTAAATTTTTAGATTGTAATGTTGAAATTTATATTCATATAAATCAAGATTATCTTAATGAATTACAACCAAAATTATTTTATTATATAAATGATTATAAATGGTCTGGTGTAAAATTTCATATTTCTATTGAAAATCCTTGTTATATTGGTGGTGAAGCTAGTGCTTTGATGAATATTATTGAAACAGGAGTAGCACAACCAAAACCAAGAATTCATAGAACTGTAGTAAAAGGACTGTTTGAAAAACCTACTATGATGAATAATGTTGAGACTTTTTATGATATTTGTAGAATTTTAGATGAAGATTATGATAATTGTAGATTTTCTGGAATTTTTGGTGATGGAATTGAAAAAAAATTTGTAGTAAGACATAAAATTGAAGAAAATATTTATGATATTTTAAAAAATAATGGAATTGAGTTGGATGAAAATTATTTTGTGCAAATAGGTGGTAGTGCTAGTGGTCCAGTTTACAATATAAATCAATTAAAAGATATTATTATGACTGGTGCTGGTTCAATTGAAATTTTTGATAAAAGAAAGAGAAATTTTCTTGATTTTATACAGAGATTAGGGGTATTTTATGCTAAAGAATCTTGTGGTAAATGTAAAGGTAAGGAATTTTCTACAAATTTGAATGAATTAATTAAAACCTTTAAAACAGAAACAGAAGCTATTGAAAATATAGATAATATGTTATCATTTATTAATGATATGAATAAAAAAACTTTTTGTAAATTGTGTAAAAGCTTAAAAACTCCTTTTATTACATATTGCAAAAATATATTAAATATAACTAATATAGAATAATAAAATAGGTAAAAAAAATGAAGGAAAATAATGATATTATAAAGATGGAAAGTAGTTCTTTTATTATTGAAAATAATTTTGAAGAAGTCCCATATTTAAATAATAATAGTGATGATATACAAGATATAATAAAAGAAATTGAAAAAAACACAGAAGATATACAAAATGATTTTATCACTGAAGATAATGAAAATATTATAAACATAAGTTTTGATAGAAAAAAATGATATTTGAAAATATAGAAATAATTGATTTATCAAATGATTATAAAGGTATAGCTTTTATAAATAATAAGAAGTGTTTTATAAGTAATGCTATAGTTGGTGATATTGTAAATTTGGAGATAACTGAGGAAAAATCAAAATATTTAGTAGGAAAAGTATTAGAATATATAAAAAAATCAGATTTTAGAAATAGTGAAGTAAAATGTAAATATTTTGGAAAATGCGGTGGTTGTGCTTTACAATATTTAAAAGAAGAATATTATTATAAAATAAAAAAGCAAAATTTACTAAATTATATAAAAAATTCTGGTTATAGTTATGATATAAATAATCTTGAAATTTTTAAAGTTGGATTTGGAAAAAGAAGGAGAATAAATTTAAAATATAGTAATGGAATTTACGGTTTTTTTGAGAAAAATTCTAAAAATATAATAGAATTTGATAATTGTTTAAATATTGTAGTAGAACTTAATGAAGCTATAAAAATGTTTAAAGATTTTAAATTTAAAAATCTTGATTCTTTGGATATTTTTTATACCGGTATTGTTGTAAGTATAAATATGATTTTTTCTGATGAACCAGAAATTAATGATTTTAAACAATTAGATGTTTTTAAAGGCAAAAATTGTATAATTTCTTATACCTGCACTGAAAAGCAAAATTATATTCCAATTATAGGAACAGCAGAAGATATAAAATTAAAGCTGGATAATTTGCAAATAATAGTTCCTCAAAATTGTTTTTTGCAAGCTACAGAAGAAAGCCAAGATTTTATGATTAATATAATTAAAAAAGCAATTGAAGAAAATTCATCAAAAAAATCAAAAATTGCTGATTTGTATTGTGGAATTGGGACTTATTCTTTTCCTCTGGCAAAAAATGGTTGCAAAATATTTAGTTATGAAGGTGATAAAAATATGATAAATAATATAAAGAAAAATATAGTTGCAAATAATATAAAGAATATTTTTCCTTATCAAAAAGATTTATTTAATCAACCTTTATCTGTAAGAGAATTGAATGAATTTGATATTATTATAATAAATCCACCAAGAAATGGAGCAGAAAATCAATGTAAAAATATTGTAAAAAGTAATGTTAAAAAAGTTGTTTATATTTCTTGTAGTCCACAAAGTTTGGCTAGAGATTTGAAATTGTTTAAGAATAATGGATTTGAAATTAAAAAAATTGTTATGGTTGATCAATTTTATTTATCGGAACATGTAGAAAGTATTGTGATTTTGGAGAAAATTGTTAATTAATATTTTTTTATATTTGTATATTGGTGCTACCCACTTATATATCAAATTATTAAATAATTAAAATATTTTTTTATTTAATATTTTTATTATTTATGTTTATTTTGTTGATTTTCCTTTATTTATGTAATTCCAAATTAGATTTTCTTGTAAGGTAAACTTACAAGAAATTCTAATCTAAAATGACGAAATAACGGACAATTAAAGAATAAACAATCATAAAAATAAATAATTTTAAAATATAAATAATACTATTTAGTGTGTAATTTGGCAGTACCTATATTTTATATAATATATTGACTTTAACAATTTTTACTATTTAATTATACTAAATAAATTAAAATAACAAATATGTTGAATTTTGAAGGACAAAAAGTTCTAATTACAGGTGCAACTGGCGGAATAGGGCAGGCTACAGCAGAGTTATTTTCTAAACAAGGGGCAACTGTTGGTTTATGCGGAAGAAATGAAGAAAAATTAAATAAATTAAAAGATGATTTAAAAACAGAAGTTCATACATTTAAATGTGACTTAAATAATTTAAATGAAGTAGAAGAATTATTTGTAAAAGCTGATACTGAGATGAATGGAATCGATATTTTAATTTGCAATGCCGGAATTACAAAAGATATGTTGTCTATAAGAATGACAACCGAAAACTTTGAAGAAGTTATAGATGTAAATTTAAAAGCTACATTTATTCTTAATAGAGAAGCAATCAAAAAAATGATAAAAAGAAAATATGGACGAATTATTAATATAAGTTCTATTGTAGGTGTTATGGGAAATGCTGGACAAGCAAATTATGTAGCATCAAAAGCTGGTATTATTGGAATGTCTAAAAGTTTAGCTATGGAAGTTGCTTCAAGAGGTGTAACTGTTAATTGTGTAGCACCTGGTTTTATAGAAACACCTATGACAGCGGTTTTAACAGATGAACAAAAAAGTAAAATGTTGGCAAATATTCCAGAGGGTCATATGGGGCAACCAGAAGATATTGCAAATTCTATAGTATTTTTGGCAAGTAAAGAAGCTAGTTATATAACCGGTCAAACTTTACATGTTAATGGTGGAATGTTAATGATTTAAAAATTAAGATTAAGTTATGCAAATTGAATTTTTTGTAGACGGAAAAAAGATAATTACTGATTCCGATGAAAATAAAAGTTTATTAGAAGTCATTTTAGAAAATGATATAGATATTAAAGCAAATTGTGAAGGAAACGGAGTTTGTGGAAAATGTCAGGTTGTTTTTGATGAAGAACATTATGATAAACTTGAAATTTTAGATGAAGAATTAGATACTTTGGAAAAGCAGATAAATTTAACAGCTACCTCAAGATTATCTTGCCAAGTAAGAATTTGTAAGGAATTGGATGGAGCGAATATTAAAATTCTGAAATAGATCTGTTGTATAAACTATATTCAAATATCAATAATATTTGAATATTTTTAAATTTATTTATTCTTTAATTTACTTTTATTTGTGTCATTCCAGATTAGATTTTCTTGTAAGCTTGTCTTACTAGAAAATCTTAATGTGGAATCCAGTAAAATAAATTACTTTAATATAAAAAAGAATATTAATAATTTTTCTATATTTTATAATATAAAAGAACTTATAAAATGTTTTTATATTTAATTCTTTTTATATTTATGGATTCCAGATCAACAATTTCTAAATAAACAAGTTTATTAAGAAATTGTACTCTGGAATGACAAGATGGTTTATATTATTGTTTATTTTTTATTTTACCTTTATTTATGTCATTCCTGTACATATTCACTAATTCGATGACAAAATCTCCCCATATTCTTT
>CATOLK010000088.1 GCA_951801155.1 uncultured Rickettsiales bacterium
CTTTAAAATATTTTTCTATAATTAACTTTGTTTGTATTCTCTGGATTCCACATTAAGAATTTCTAAATAAACAAGTTTATTAAGAAAATCTAATTTGGAATGACGTAAATAATGGAAAATTAAAGAAATAACAAATCTAATGAAAAAAGAAAGATATAAAAAAATAAAATTATTGAATATATATAGAAAATGAGAATAGTTTTATGCAGGAGGTCTAATAGATGTATTGCAAAAAAATACACATTTTTCAATATTGTTAAAATAATTAGAAAACTAGAAAAATATAATTTTTATAAAACTCAAATTTTTTTGTAAAATATTAAAACTTCAATATTATTAATAATAAAAATGTATATAAATATACTTTATATTAAAAATTCTTGTCTTTTTTGTAATATTTGTTTCTGTGGAAATTTTTTATGTGGAATGTTTAATAAAATAAACAAAACTGAATAAAGTACGAAAAGTAGAAATTATAAGTAAAATCTTTATTTAAAAATTCTTGATTTTTTAAATTTAATTATGTTATATTACATTTACAATCAGCACCTATAGCTTAACTGGATAGAGTATCTGACTTCGAATCAGACGGTTCAGGGTTCGAGTCCCTGTGGGTGCACCATTTTTAATTTATTATAAAAGATAACTATGGATGTGTCTTTTTTAATAATTTTGAAATTAAAACGTTGTAAAAGAGGTTATTAATAAAACTTTATCTTTCATTTTTAGATTATCCATAATAAATTTAAATTCCTTCAAAGCTTTTTTACTTTCACTTAGATAACCTTCATTATTTATACTTTTGCCTATTAATATACAACCTTTTATATCGTTTATAGTATTTCCACTATGTATCAAAATATCACTTCTATTAATTACATCATTAATTTTAAAACAATTTTTAAATTTGTTGCTGTTATAATTAATTATTTCATATTTTCCTTCTGGTATACAACTAATATTTTTTAAATTATCTTTATAGGGTAATTCTAAAGTAAAAAATAAATTATCAGTATTATCTATGGTTAATATTCCTAGAGTAAAATTATTGGAATAAAATCTTTTTAAATATAACATACTATTATTTTCCTTTACATATTCTATTTTTTTCTCTTAGATTATAATAATCTATAATAAATCTATTTAATAAAATATTATTATTATTTTGTAATATATTTACTAACTCATTTTGTTCTTCTTTTGTATATTCTACAATATCTGGACATATATTATTACTAAAATTTACCATTCTGCAATTCATTAATAATAACATTAATATCATTAATATTAATTTTTTCATATTCTTTTTTTAATTTATTTATTATCTTGAATTGTTTATTTTTTTCTCTATTTATTCCATTTTTTCTACCTAGAAAATAAGAGAATAGAATTAAAATTATTATTATATAATACAAAATAATTCTCTATTTTTTTCAATTATCGAAATATATTTGTTTATATGTAAGTATATAAAATTAATAACAAAAATTCTATAAATTTTCTTAAAAAGAACTAACGTTTTGGTTTATAGCTGTTAATCTCAAATTATTAATTTTATCTCTTTCTTCTACAAAATTTATTAAATCTTTTCCAATAAGTTTTATTAATGGATTTGTCTTAACTTTATTTGGATTAATTCTTTCACCTTTGTATAATAATCCATAGTGTAAATGTGGACCGGTTGTTAAACCAGTAACGCCGACATAACCTATTATTTGTCTTTGTTTTACTTTTACTCCAACCCTTATATCTTTTGCTGTTTGTGATAAATGCGCATACTCTGTTGAGTATGAATTATTATGTTGTACCAAAATATAATTTCCAAAACCACCTCCACAATATCTATCTCCAACTTTACAACCTGTAACAACTTTTTTAACTGTTCCATTACCTGCTGCATAAAACGGAGTACCGACTGGAGCAGCAAAATCTATTCCTTTATGGGCTTTGTTATAACCGTCTACGGGGTGTTTTCTATTGTTACTATAGCCAGAACTTATTCTGGCACCGTTTATTGGTGTTTTTAATAAAGATTTTTGGTTACTTAATCCATTTTCATCAAAATAGGCTATATTATTTTTATATTTAAATTTATATATTTTATGGTCTAAATTATTTGTATATAGATTTGCATAAACTATATCTCCATTTTTTATTTTTCTGCCATCTCTATTATATTTGCCTTCAAAAACTACTTCAAACCAATCTCCTTTTTTAATGTCTCTTTGGAAATCTATAATAAAGCTATAATAATTAATTAAATTCATAACCATTTCTGCTGGCATACCTGCTTTTATGGCATCAGTATACATATTATTTGATATTTTAATTATATATTTATCGTAATATGTATATAAATCAATTTCATTTACTTTTGATATGTATAAATTATCTTCTGTTTTAGAAATAATTATATCTTTTAAGTTATTATTATCTGAAATTTTTAATTCTTCAAGAGAAACTCTATTTGTAATTTTATTATTATCATCTGTAATTAAATTATTTTTATATTTTATATGTAATTTTTGCCCTATTCTCAAATCATTAATATCATATATTCTTTTTAATTCATTTATACAATTAAAAGCATCTTGTTTTGATACTTTTAATTTTTCCGATAAAATTGTTGCTAAAGTATCCCCTTTTTCTATGTTATATACTATATTTTCATAATCTTTTGATATATCTATATTAATTGGGTTTTTAACTATTATTTTAACTGGTTCTATGATATAATTTGATTTATTTCTTTTTATATTTGATTTAAAATCTATATAGGAAAAATAAAGTATTAATAACATTATTGAACTTATAAAAACTAATAATAAAATTATTTTACATGTATTGAGCTCGTTATAGGGAGATAAATCTTTAAAATTTAAATTTATATTATCAAAAAATTTTGATGCAATAATATCCTTTTTATCACTTATAAAAACTCTTCTAACTTTTAAAATTAAGATTTTTATTCTTTCTCTAAAATTTTTTTTCGTTTTCATTTAAATAATGCTTGATTAATTAATAATATATGTTATACTTTAATTAAAAGTTATAACAATATTTATTAATTACAAGTTTTTTATAGAGGTCATATGGGATTTGCAATAAAGGTTAATGACTATTGCTTTTACAAAACTCATGGAGTAGCGAAGGTCAAAGAAATAAAAGAGGTGAATGTTGCGGGTATTACAACAAAGTGTTTAGTATTATATTTTGAAAATGAAAAATTGACATTGACAGTACCTTTTAAATTTAAAGAAAACGGTGATATTAGAAAACTTGTTTCATTAGATGAAATGAAACAAGTTTTTGAAATTTTGAAAGGTGGTGTTAAAAAGATGAAGGGTATGTGGAGCAGAAGAGCAAAGGAATATAGAGATAAAATTAATTCTGGTGATATTTTTCAGACAGCGGAAGTGTTAAGAGATTTGATCAGAGATGTGGACGAAGCAGATAGATCTTTTAGTGAAAGAAATATCTATGAGATAGCTATTTATAGATTGGCTTCGGAATATGCAGTAATTAAAAAGATACCATACGAAGAAGCAAAAAATTACATAATGGAAATAGCTCAGGAAAAAATTAGCTTTAATGATATTAATAGCTTAAAAGAAGCTTAATTAGTGCAATTATGGATAAAATTGTTATCTATTATTAAAAAAATTAAAAATTTTTTTAATTTTTTTCTTGAAATACTCTATCCTCACAGATGTATATCGTGCAAAAAAATTATATTAGATGGGTATTTTTGTTTAGATTGTTGGAAGAAATTAAAATTTATATCTGAACCATGTTGTAAAATATGTGGAAAACCTTTTTATAATAGTAAACACTATGGTTTAGTTTGTAGTGGATGTTTACATTCAAAGCATTATTATAATAAATCATTAAGTGTTTTTGTATATAATAAAACTATGGCAAAAACTATTTTTAATTTTAAATTTTACAAAAGAATTTTTTTATCTAAAATATTTGCTAGGTTTTTATTAATTAAATATAAGGAAATAAATAAAAACAATATAAAAAATAATATTGATATAAAAACGAATAATAATATTATTAATTATGTAATACCTGTACCAAGTCATATAAAAAAATTAAGACAAAGAGGTTATAACCATTCTTTACTGATAGTTAAGGATTTTTCTAAATTAACTAATATTCCATACATTCAAGATTTATTAATAAAACAGAAAAATACTGTTAGACAGGTAGAACTTAGTTTAAAAAAAAGAAAAGTAAATTTAAAACAGGCATTTAGGTTAAATGAAAAACATAGTAATAAAATTATTGGAAAAAATATATTAATAATTGATGATGTATTTACAACTGGAACTACTGTTAATGAGTGCGCAAAAATTTTAAAGAAAAATAAAGTAAATAAAGTTTTTGTTTTAACTTTGGCTAGAGGTGGAATAAAAAATGGATAATTAGTAGAATTTTAATTAATAAACCTTCTGCATAAAACTATACTCAAATATTAATAATATTTGAGTATTTTTAAATTATTTATTTTTATGATTGTTTATTCTTTAATTTTCCATTATTTGCGTCATTCCAGATTAGAATTACTTGACAATTTATTGTCTAGTAATTCTTAATGTGGAATCCAGTAATAAATTACTTTAATATAGAAAAAGAATATTAGTAATTTTTCCATATCCTATAATATAAAAAAACCTTTAAAATATTTTTCTGTATTTAACTTTGTTTATATTTTCTGGATTCCACATTAAGATTTTCTAGTAAGACA
>CATOLK010000089.1 GCA_951801155.1 uncultured Rickettsiales bacterium
CCATTAATAATAATCTATATATTTATACATTAAATTGGTACTGCTCACTTTTTATAAAACAAGAGTAAGTAATAGAAGTTTAAAGTTTATCTATAACAGTATAATATAAATGAACAAGTCTGAAATAATGAATAAAAATAATAAATTAAAAGAATATATTAGTATCTATTGTAATGTTACTTAAAAGAAAGGAATGTTAAGAAATGGAGAAATGTCCTAAATAAAATAAAAATATGTTGATTTTTAATAAATAGTATTTATTAACATGAACATAATTTACAAAAATCAATTTTAGAGAATTTATGTCAGATAGTAATTTAAAACAACAGGCTTTAAAATATAAGAAATCAGCTGATAATGGAAGCATAAATGCTATGAATAATTATGCTGTGATGTTAGAGAATGGAAGAGGGGTCGCAATGAATAAAGAGGAAGCAGCAAGATATTATAAAATGGCAGCTGATAAAGGAGATATTTATGCTATATATAATTATGCTTTAATGTTGGAAAATGGAGAAGGGATTGCGATAAATAAAGAAGAAGCAGCAAGATATTATAAGATGGCAGCTGATAAAGGAGATAATGATGCTATGAATAATTATGCTGTGATGTTAGAAAATGGAGAAGGAATTCCAATGGATAAAGAAGAAGCAGCAAGATATTATAAGATGGCAGCTGATAAAGGAGATATTTATGCTATATATAATTATGCTTTAATGTTGGAAAATGGAGAAGGAGTTACAATGGATGAGGAAGAGGCGGCAATATATTTTAAAATGGCAGCTGATAAGGGGCATGTTGATGCTATGTATAATTATGCTACAATGTTAGAAAATGGAGAAGGGATTCTAATGGATAAAAAAGCAGCAGCACAATATTATAAGATGGCGGCCGCTAGGGGAAATGTTAAAGCTAAAAAATTATTAGCAAATATTGGTAAAACTCCAATTGAAGTTGAACAACTAGAAATGGAAAATAATACAATCGATACTATAGAAATAAATTCTATAGATGAATCTAGTTTAAAAAATTTTCTAGAAAGAAAAGGATATATTGAACTTAAAAAATTAGGTAAAGGTGGTTTTGGTGAAGTTTATAAAATGAAAAAAAATGATGAATCATATGCTGTTAAGATTCCAATTATAAAAGAAAAAAATGCAAAAACATCTAGACAATTAAAGGAAGATGAAGAACTGCAAACGTTAATAAATTTATCTGGTGGAGGTCATACAAAAAAAATTGATGGATTTAATATAAAACAAGAGGGAGAAGAAGAAGTATATCAAATAGAAATATTTAAATTAAGAAAAAAAAATAATTTAAGTAAAATTTTAAAATTAACAAATAATAATATACCTAATATATCTAAAATTAGTCTTATTTCGCAATTGGCAATAGCTTATAAAAAAATGCATTCAAATGGAATTATTCATGGAGATATTAAGCCAGCAAACATATTGTTTAATAATTACAATAGAGTAAAAATTGCTGATTATGGACTTAGTAAAATTGGGAAAAATCATGTGAGAAGCGGAACAGTAAAATATATGGCGCCTGAAGTTATGAATTTTAAAGATAAAAATAAATATGTTAATGAAAAAAGTGATGTTTATTCTATAGGAATTATGTTTCTTAAAATTCTTACTGGTAAAATGGATCTAGATTTAATGGAACCGTTATATATAGAACAGAATGAAATGAATAGAGTTGAATTTTTTAAATATTTATCTAATATTCGTAATAATAAAAAAATAGACTGTAATGAATTAAGAAATTTGATATGCCAAATTTCATTTCGAGATTTATTTCCTTTTATAGAAGGTGAAGGAGAGATTATAGGAGAAATACGAGAAAAACTTATAGAATTAATTACCGGAATGCTTGAAAAAAATCCAAAAAAGAGATTATCATCAAACCAAGTAGCTGAAAAATGTGGTGAAATATTTAAAATTTGTAATTTGAGTAAAACAGAATTAGAAAATTTTAGAATTTTTGATAAAGATTTATATTTTCTTGGTATTTTTAATGAAGATACTTTAGGGTATCAAAAAAATAAAATAAAAGGAGATTTAGAGTTATTGTTGGAAGAAAGATTAGATGATCAAGATGATCAAATTGCTCAAAATATTCAAATTCATCTGAATACTTTAACTGGTAAAAAAGAATTATCTACAGAATGTAAAAACTGTTTGGAAAACTTATTAGAATGTTTTGCTGAAGAAGGAGAAATAAATTTAAATTTGGATAATGAAGCATTTAAAGAAAATATGGAAAGAATAAGAAAATCAGGAAATCAAAGAGAATATTTACTTATAATTAATAAAATTCTTGATATAAAAGAATTAAAAATGAGTAATGAAATTTTTAGATTGGAAGAAGAAGAAAAAAGAGCGGAGTTAGAAAAATTAAAAGAAAAAAGAGGTTCGATTATGCTAAAACATATTGGATTATCTAGATTATCTAATTCTTTTGTAGAAAGAGGTAATGATAAAAAGGCAAAAGAGGAATTGGAAAAATTAGTAAAAATTTCGAATACATTATCTCCTTCAGAAGAAAAAAAAGGAATTGGAGAGAGTTAAAATTTAAATTTTGTTAAAGGAAAAAAGTTATTAATGAGTAATTTATTAATATAGCTTTAATCTTAATTTTTACTCCGGTCTTATCCTTACTTTCAACTTATCGGCTAAAGATAAATATAATTAATGGAATACCTATAAGGTTATTTAATGCTATAATTTTCACTACTAAAATAAGTGCGTTATTTGGTTATACTGGTGCTAATAGTAAAAATGCTAACTTATTTCTAAAGAAAAAGATGTTAAAGTTATTTCTCTTTAAAGTTGAAAGTATATGGGTGGATTGAGAAAGCAAAAACAAAAAGATATAGTAAAACAGAAGTTTATATCTATTATTTGATAAGTTGTATTGGCATTAGATGATGTGAGTAAACTAATGTTAGTAATACCTCCCTATACACCCAAAAATAATTGACTTTTTAAAAATAATATACTAAACTAAACAAGTTATTTATAAGGTTGTCACTCAGTGACACTTATTCTTATTATTAATTATTAATTAAATAGGAAGATTGGCCATGCCTTTTTACGAATTAATTTATATTACAAGACAAGATTTATCACCGACAGAAGTTGATAATTTAACAGATAATTTTACAAAAATTTTAGAAGAAAATGGTGGAAAAGTAGCCTCAAAAGAATATTGGGGATTAAGAACATTAGCTTATAAAATAAACAAAAATACAAAAGGACACTATGTTCTACTAAATATAGATTCTCCATATCCAGCTGTTAAAGAACTAGAAAGAGTGATGGGATTTAATGAAAATATAATTAGAAAAGGAATATTTAAACTAGATCATTTACCAACAAATAATTCTGATTTGATGGTTTCTGTAAGTGCAAAAGATTACAAAAAGAATTAATTAATTAGAGGTTTATATGATAGAAAATACAAATTTCAACGGTGAAGTTGACCAAGAAGGTTATTTGAAAATATCTCTAGTAAATCAAGGAATGTTAGCAAGAAAAAGGAGAACTTGTCCTTTAAAGGATGTTCCTGTTGAAGATATAAATTTCAAAAATTTAAAATTATTAAATAAATATATTTCCGAAAGAGGAAAAATAATACCAAGTAGAATTTCTGGTGTTTGTGCTAAAAAACAAAGAAAGTTATCACAGGCAATAAAGAGAGCTAGAAATCTAGCACTTTTATCTTTCATAAGTAAAACAGAAAATTAAAGGAGATGTAGATGAAAGTAATTTTAACTTCAAGAATTAAAACTTTAGGAAATATAGGAGATGTAAAAGTTGTTGCTGATGGTTATGGTAGAAATTATTTATTACCAAAAAAATTAGCTATAATTTATACAGAAAAAAATTATGAAGCTTTTGAAGAAAAAAGAAAAGCAATTGAAGCTGTTGACTTAGAAAATAAAGAAAAAGCTATAGCTTTAAAAGAAAAAATAGAAAAAAAAGATATAATTTTAATAGAGGCAGCAGGAGATAACGATAGACTTTATGGTTCTGTTTCTGGTGCAAAATTATCAAATTTTGTAAATACTTTATTAAAAGACAAATCTTTGACAAAAAATGATATAATAATTAAAGAACCTATACGAACTCTTGGAATGTTTACTGTGATTTTTGATCTGCACTCGGAAGTTTCTTTTGAAAAAGATATAATAGTTGCTAGATCAAAAGAAGAGGCAGAAAAAATTAAAAAAGGTGAATTCGTTAAAAAAGGAGAGAAAAAACCTTTACAAGATGATAAAATAGAAGTAAAAGCTGAAAAAACAGTTGAAAACAAATAAAAAAATAAAAATTATTTTATTCATTAAAGATAGTCTATTTGTAAAATAGACTATCTTGGTGTTTTATTGGACCCTCTGCATAAAACTATTCTTGTTTTCTATATATATTTAATAATTTTACTTTTTAATAATTTTTATTTTTATATCTTTCTTTTTTTATTGGATTTGTTATTTCTTTGGTTTTCCTTTATTTATTCCAAATTACAATTTCCTAATAAACTTGTTTATTTTGTTAACTTCCCTTTATTTACGTCATTCCAGATTGGAATTTCTTGATAAACTTGTTTATTTTTTGATTTCCCTTTATTTGCGTCATTCCAGATTAAAATTTCTTAATAAGCTTGTTTATTCTTTAATTTTCTATTATTTACGTCATTCCAGATTAGATTTTCTTGT
>CATOLK010000090.1 GCA_951801155.1 uncultured Rickettsiales bacterium
TTTCCCAAATGATATGAACCAGTACAAAATTTTTTTATTTATTGAAATTTAAATTAAACATTTTAAATTAATGTTTATTAATATTATCCATTTTATAAATGATAATCAACAAAAAAAAAGCATTAGAATATGGCAAAGAATCCATAAATACAGAAATAGAAGGAATTAAAACTCTTATAGATTCAATAGACGATAATTTTATAAAAATTATAGATTGGATTTTAGGAATAAAAGGACGAGTATTTTTGAGTGCAGTGGGAAAACCAAGTTATATAGCTCGTAAAGTTGCAGCAACTTTTGCCTCAACTGGAACTCCTGCATTTTTTATACATCCAGACGAAGCAAGTCACGGCGATCTAGGAATGATTACGAAAGATGATTTAGTTATTTTATTATCAAATTCTGGTGGTTCTACTGAACTTAATGATATAATTGCTTATTGTAAAAGATTTAATATAAAATTGATTGGAATTACTAGAAAAGTTGATTCTTTTTTAGCGAAGTCTGCTGATTTACCTATAATTCTTAAAGATATGCCACAAACAAATCCTGTTAATTCTCCAACTACTGATATTATAATGTTTTTGGCTTATCTTGATGCTATAACTACTGTTCTTATAGAATTAAGAGGATTTAATAATGAAAAATTCAAAATTTTTCATCCCGGTGGAAAACTTGGGGCTTCTATGATAAAAATTAATGATATTATGAGAATTGAAAATTCAATCCCAATTATAAATATTGAAAAAAAAGTAAAAGAAGCTTTAGATGAAATGGATAAGAAAGGTATTGGGGCGGTTTGTATTGTGGATAAAAATAATAAGCTTGTGGGAATAATTTCTGATGGTGATATTAGAAGAAAAACACTTGAATTTGGTGATATAACCACTAAATCAATACAAGATATAATGACAAAGGCACCAAAATCAATAAATAAAAATAATTTAGCTGTTGAAGCAGTTGGTATAATGGCAGAAAAAGAAAAATATATACAAGTTTTGCCGGTGGTTAATGATGAAAATTCTGTTGTTGGTATAGTTCATATTCAGGATTTATTTAAATCAAGAATAATATAGGAGTTTTATGTTTAAATTTTTAAGTTCAGTAAAAAAAGAAGATAAAGAATTAATTAAATCATCAACAAAAATAAAAATTGGGCTCAGTTCTATTTTTAGTGGAAAGAAATTAGATAATGAAACCATTGAAGAATTGGAAGATTTATTAATATCAAGTGATATAAGTATAAATATAGTTAATAATATTATTGATTTTTTAAAAAAAAATAGATTTGGTAAAGAAGTTACCGTTGAAGATATTAAAGAAATTATTTTTAAAAAATTAAAACAAATTTTTAATGAAGCAAAAGATAACACTATAACCTTTGATAACAGTCCGTATGTTTTAATGTTTGTTGGTGTAAATGGTTGTGGTAAAACGACTATTATTGGAAAATTAGCTAATGAATTAAAGAAAGAAAATAAAAAAGTTCTTCTTGCTGCTTGCGATACATTTAGAGCTGGCGCCGCAGAACAACTGGAGGTATGGAAAGATAGAGCTGAAGTTGATATAATTAGGGCAGAAAAAGAAAATAGTGATCCAGCTTCTGTGGCTTTTAAAGCTTTTAAAAAAGCAAAAGAAGAAAATTATGATATACTTATAATTGATACAGCTGGACGATTACAAAATAATATAAATTTAATGGCTGAATTATCTAAAATAGAAAACGTTTTGAGAAAAATTGATGAAAAAGTTGATTCTTTTAAAAAAAATATTTTGGTTTTAGATGCCACGACTGGACAAAATTCTTTAAAACAATTTGAAATTTTTAATAAGTCTGTAAATATTGATGGAATTGTGATGAATAAAATGGATGGGACATCAAAAGGTGGAATTTTGGTTTCTATTGTTGAAAAGTTTAGAAAACCTGTATATTTATTGGGAGTTGGAGAAAAAATTGATGATCTTAAAAATTTTGATGCTGATGAATTTTTGAGAAATTTATTGAGTTTGTAGAGATATTTCATGAGATTTACCTTTATTTAATTTGTCTTCAACATCTTTTAATTTTATTAAATTTCTTTTAAAATGACGGTATTTTTAAAAGAAATTTGCCTTAAATGTGTTTGGATTTGTATAACAAAATTTTCGGAACCTTTTTTAAGGTTAATATGAATATAATAAATAAATATATAAAAGTTAATGATGATATATTTTATAAAATAGCAATAAAAGTTATAATAAAATCAGTTTTATATATAATAATATTATATATAAAAAAATAATAATGCAATTTATACAATTAATACAATAGTAAATATAAAAAAATAACCAGTTTTTTAAATAAAAATATATATTAAAGTTGATATTTATATATTAGTCATTCTGCATAAAAAATTACATATTTATCAGAATTATTAAAATAATTAAAAAACTACAAAAAATATAATTTTCCATAAAACTCCGAATCTTACTTCAAAATACTTGTTTTTTTGTAATATTTTCTTGGAGATGGAACTAGTAGTACTGATTATAGATATTTTTCAGATAAAGATACTGTAATAATTCAGTATGGTCCAAGCGGATTTGGTATACATTCAAATAACGAATATGCAAAAACTGAAAGTTTAAAAAAATTTGAAAATATACAAAAAGAATTTTTGAATAAATTTGATATGATTGGGTTTAATAATTTAAAAAACAACTTACTTAATTAACCGGTAAGTTGTTTTTCAATATAATACTTTAAAATAAATATCTAAAATATTTCAGGATATATAAAATGTATTAACTAATTTAGTTTTGCTTCTTTAAATAAAACATGTTTTCTAACAACTGGATCGTATTTATTAAATTCCATCTTGTTAGGTCTTTTTTTAGGATTTCTCCTAGCTGTATAATAATATCCTGTTCCTGCTGTACTAACCAATTTAAATAAAATAGCAGGTCTTTTCTTTTTTGCAGCTTCTTTTGCCATTTTGTTTTCCAATTATTAATTAATAAAATATAAATAAAAAATATTGTATTATTTAAAATTTGTTTTAATATTTTATACAAATAAAAATATTTACTGAATAGTAATATTAAATTAAAAATTTTTAAAAACAAGTTATTATGAGAAAAAGAACAATTATTTTTTTATTTTTTTTAGCTTTATTTTTTAGTGAAAAAGTATATGCTACTAGTAATTCTTCTCAAAATGTTGTAGTTGATGGATCATACTATGATTGGAATGTATATTATATAGACGATTTAAGTGGAGAAAAAAAATGTTATATAGCAAGTTTTGCCATAAAGTCAATAGGAAATTATAAAAAAGAAAGAAAGCCATATGTCATGATAGCGTATTTTACAGCAAAAGATGCTGAAGAAATTAGTATTTTTGCTGATTATGATTATAAATTAAAAAGCAGTATTTATGTTGGTTTAGATAATAAACAATTTAGGATGTTTACAAAAGGAAAAATGGCTTGGGCAAAGAGTAAACAAGATGATAAAAATCTCATAAAAGAAATATTACAGGCGAAAGAAATAAGAACAAGAGGTGAAACAATAACTGGTGAATATACTGTGGATACCTTTTCTTCAAAAGGATTAGCAAGAGCTTATCAGAGAATGAAAGAATTATGCAATATAAAATAATTTTAAAATTAACGATTTTATTATTTTTAAATAACATAATTGAATTTTTACCAGTATCTTCAACAGCTCATGGAATTTTTATAAATAAAATATTAAATATAGGTTTAAATTTAAAATTAATTTTGGCCTTTGCACAATTAGGAATAAGTTTAGGAGTCTGTTTTTATTTTAAAAATAAAATTGTTAATATAACAAATTCATTATTTAAAAATACTTTAAAAACAATAATATTTTTATTAAAAATTTTTATTACAATGATACCGACTATATTGGTTGGTTTTTTTTGTTATAAAGTTATAAAAAATGTTGTAAATTCAAATAGAACTATAGCTATTTGCCTTTTGCTAGGGTCTATTTTAATGTTAATAGCTGAAAAAAATTACAAAAATAACAAAAAGCATCTAAAAAACATTAAAAATTTTGAAAAAATAGATTTTTTAACTGCTTTTAAAATTGGATTAATACAAAGTTTATCTTTAATTCCAGGTATTTCAAGGTCTGCTTCAACAATATCTGCTGGCTTATTTTGTAAATTATCAAGAAAAATTTCTGTTGATTTTTCTTTTTTTATTTCTATCCCCATAAGTATTTTAGCTTCTTTATATGATATATATAAAAATGTTAATTATATTAATAACAATTTTTTTGTGTATTTTTATTGTTTTGTTTTAAGTTTTATATTTTCTATAGTTTTTTGTGAAAAAATTCTAAATTTTTTAAAAAATAATAAATTATATATTTTTGTTTGGTATAGAATTATTTTAGGAATTTTTATATTTTTTTTATAAAGTATTTTTAATTTTATTAACTAATAAATTTAAAAATTTTTGTTTAAAAAAACATCAGTTCTATTTATCTTCAATAATCCTTTTTGACACGATCTCCATAAGACTACATCCAAAAAGCCAACTTTTTCACCAGTTTCTTTTTGTAATTTTTTAAACATAACATCACAAAAATATTTTATTTCT
>CATOLK010000091.1 GCA_951801155.1 uncultured Rickettsiales bacterium
TATTATGGTGGTTGTCAAGGTGGAGATTATGAAATAATACTACCTTGACAACTTCTATTTTATTTTAAAATAGAAAAACTAAAATATAAATTATTTTTAATATATGTAATTATAGATATCGAAGAAATTAAAAAATATTAACATAAAATTTTTTATTATTTTTGTAAATTTTATTTATGTAGTGTAATGAAGTAAATAAAATTTTTAATCACTGGTCTTGGTCTTGACTTTATAAAAAAAGCATTTCTTAAAATTTAATGGCTTTTCTTTTGTCTTTTTTGTTTTTAGGTAATTTATATAATAAATTAAATAGTGTCAATCATACAGGGTATGATTAATGAATCTACAATATAAAAAGGTTAAGCTAACCAAGACTCTATATTTGGCAATATAGAACGGTCAAAAAAACACATCTCCTCGCTCCCGCAGAACTGACCAACACCTATGTTTCGGTTGAATTTTAAATGTTTCTTATTTTATAAATTTTCAAATTATTAATGTGTAAGTCTTTCTTGAGCACTAACGATATATCTTGCTTTTTTACTAATCTCTCCCATTTCATTATTGGCTTCATCAAGCTCTTTTCGCAATTCCATTAATCTGTTATAATTTAATATTATATTTTGTTTTTCTTTATCAGTGACAACTCTTCTACTAATAACCTCATTATTAGCAGATTCTGAAACTAAGCCATTATTATAATATAACACCTTAACAACTTTACCGCTCCTTTTATAGAAATCGGATTTTATAAGAAAATCTGCTTTTTCTTCAGGAATTATTCTAATTTCTTTATAATCCATACAATCCTTAAACACTAACTATACTGCTAATTATATAATTGAATTATAAAAAGTCAATAAATTTTGCATTTTAAAATAAATATTTTATATTTATATTAAATAAGATTTAATTAACAAAAAATGTATAAAATATCCATGAACACATCCAGCAATATAAATAATTTTATTAAAATCATATCTAATAATAATATTTTTATTGATAAAAATAGTATAATATTTGTTAATAAAGAGATAAATTCCAATAATTTTTATATATATTATGATTATTATGACCAAAATAATTTAAAAACCAAAAACAATGTTCTGGCTAATTTTCAAATTATTAACGGTAATTTTAATAATGTATTATTTAATCTAAAGGAAAAATTAACGGAAATTGAATGCAATATAATAGAAGAATATTTAAATGTAGATCCATCTAATGATAGTTTGCTTAAACAAATGTATCCCGATGTTATTAAGATATTAGTAAATAATATGGACAAAACAGACAATATAATTTGCACAACTAAAGTGTTCAAATACAATATTGACAAAGCAATTTTAATAGAAAAGTTTGATTATAAAAATCAAAACGATCCAAAAGAATATGAGAAAAGAATTTCTATTCTTTTCGATGCAAATAAAAATGTCATAGGCTATAGATTTTACAAGAATTATAATGTATTTGGAAATTCTTTAATAACAATAAATAATGGAGAAGAAATTAGTATAACAAATTGTGGTGTTCTAACGCAAAACAAATTAACTAATCTATCTGATAATATAAATAGAAAATTATATGCTAATAAACCTGGTATTTTAATTAGTGGAAGAAAAGGTGGTTCATATGATTATTTATCCGTGCTTAATGAAAAATGTAAAAATGAAATAGGCAATAAATGTTGTATTTTGCCAATTATTAAACAAAAGGACATTTTAGCAATAAAAAATTATAGTGATTTAGACATAAAATTTAATCTTGCTAGTAGAAAAAATGAAGGTAGAAAGATTGCTCTGCTGCCAATTGGAACCAGTGATCATATTTCACTAATAATAATTAACCTTGAAAATCAAAATCAGTTTTATTCGTTTGATTCTTCATTAGAGCATAGAGATCATATAAATCACAACAAACTAAATAAAAACATATTTGGAAGTTATATAACAAATCATACTACATCACTTATAAACAACATAAATTTACAATCCAACGGAACCTGTACCTACTGGGTTGATGCTTTTTGTGAAGTTGTTGCCACATTGCCAAAATACAATAGTGGTGACAATAGCAAAAGTGGATTAGAAAACATAATAAATGACTGCGAAAATGGAACTATGTTTTTAAAATGCGCTCAAAAACTTTGTAGAATTTTTGACGAAAACATGAAACTACCAACAATTAAAATATACAAAAAAAATCAAAAAATTAATAATAATAATTACTATATTCTTTTTATAAATGGCGAATTATATGGAATCAATAAAACAAGTGGTTTAAATAAATTTGTTAATCTTGAAACATTAATTGAAGTTTTAAGAATAAAACAACAAGCAAAAGACAAGTTACTAAAAAACCAAATAGAGGGACAAAAGAAAATAAGAGAAAAAGAAAGAGAAATATTTAATTTTGAACAATTGGAGAGAGTAAAAGAAAAATATGAAGAATATGTAAGAAATGAAATAAATAAAATTAATTTACAAATCAATGACACATTTTGTCTTCGTTTTTTTAAGATAAGGTAATTAAGAAACGAGAGAAGGAATTTAGAAACAGAAAAAAATAATTTTTGTGAGAAATTTGACGAATGCAAAAGAATTTACGATAATATTAACAGGAAACATATTAGTTTAAGAGACTTCGAACCGACAGAAGAAGAAAAAGAAAATATTAAAAGTAGTAAATATAATTGGTTAAGATTATATGTTAAAGATAATGTTGACCTGTCAACAGTAACAGAAAATGATGTGTTATACGATTATATTAATTCGTCTAAATTAGGCACAAAAATAAAAGATCTCGTAGCACAAATACAAACCTTTAAAATTATGAAAGATAACAAATATAGATTTGACTTTTGTTCAGAAGTGGACGAAGTTGTTGATATAGAGGAAACAAGAACAATAAACGAAATAGAACAACCAATAGAAATAAGAGAAAATCAAGAAGCAGCTGAAGCAGAATTAAATATAACAACAACCGAAGGACTGTTAGAAATAAGACCAACTATTCCAAATGCAGAAATTACCAGCTCTTTCTCCAACATAACAGCAACTAATGCCAAAAACCCCACCAATTCTAGACCACCAACCAACCTAAAAAATCACGACAAAAAAACCACTGAAAAAACAATGGTTTAGTTTTTAATATAAACATTAACCAATAAATAATTCATTAACATTAATCATATACAAAAATAATCATATTTTATACGACATTTAAGTATACTTAAATGTCACCACAACTCAACTTTAAAAATCCACAAAATATTACTGACATTAAATGACTTTTAGCTTGACTTTTAAAAAATGACATATAATATACATATTAATGTCATGAATTATAAATTTTAGCAAAATATATATTGAAGGAATTTTATGAAAGAAAACAATTTAATTATTTATCAAAATGAATCTGGCGAACTTGAATTAAACATAGATAACAAACAAAGTACTATTTGGGCTAATCTAAATCAAATAGCTAAATTATTTAATAGAGACAAGTCTGTAATATCAAAACATATAAAAAATGTTTTTAAAACTGGAGAATTAGAGGAAAAACAAGCTGTTGCATTTTTTGCAACAGTTCAAAAGGAAGGAGAAAAAACAGTTGAAAGAAATATAACTTATTACAACCTTGACCTAATATTATCCGTAGGCTATAGAGTTAACAGTAAACAGGCTACAAAGTTTAGACAATGGGCTACAAAAATTTTAAAATCCTATATGACAGATGGTTATTCCATAAATAAAAATAAAGTTAAAGAAAATTATAATAACTTTTTAAAATCTATTAATGATATAAAATTATTAATTTCAAAAGAAAATATTGATATAAAAAGTAATGATATTATTGATCTAATAAAATCGTTTGCTGATACATGGTTATCACTTGATAAATACGATAGAGATGATTTACCTACTACTGGTAATATTGAAATATCAGTAAAAATAGAAGCTAAATTATTCGAAAAAGATTTGCAAATATTAAAAAATAAATTAATAAATAATAAAGAAGCTACTACTTTCTTTGCTATGGAAAGAGAAAAAGGTAATCTAGAAAATATATTTTGTAATATATTTCAATCTTTTGGTGGTGTAGATGTTTATGGAACAATAGAAGAAAAGGCTTCTAATTTATTATATTTTATGGTTAAAAATCATCCCTTTATAGATGGTAATAAAAGAAGCGGGGCTTATTCTTTTATATGGTTTTTACAAAAGAATAATATTTTAAACATAAATAAAATTAATTCACAGACTTTGACAATTTTAACTATATTAATTGCTGAAAGTAATCCCAAAGATAAAGAAAAAATGATAGGTTTAATTTTACAATTATTAAGATAATAATATTAAATAACAAATAGGAGTCGAAATGAAATTTTTATATGCTAGAATATCCACCAACAATGGTTCACAAAATATAGATAAACAAACCGTTAATAGAGAAGACTATGATGAAGT
>CATOLK010000092.1 GCA_951801155.1 uncultured Rickettsiales bacterium
AAGCTTGTCTTACTAGAAAATCTTAATGTGGAATCCAGAAATAAATTACTTTAATGTAGAAAAAGAATATTAGTAATTTTTCTATATTTTATAATATAAAAAAACCTTTAAAATATTTTTTTATATTTAATATCTTTTAATTCCTGGATTCCACACTAAGAATTTCTAAATAAACAAGTTTATTAAAAAATTCTAATTAAAATAACATAAATAAAGAAAAATCAAAGAAATAAAAAATCTAATGAAAAAAGAAAGATATAAAAATAAAAATTATTAAATATATATAGAAAATAGTTTTATGTAGGAGGTCTATCAATAAATTTTTTAAGTATAATACCTAAGAATTTTTACTACTTTTATTTTTTTTATTTATCAAAATAATATTATTAATAGTTCTAATTTTTATCTCTTTGTCATCAAAATAATAAATTTTTCCATATAAAAAATATTCTTTTCCATCTTCAATATCAATTTTACTATTGTTTATTAAATTATTGTAAAACATTAATTTATGCAAAATAATTTCATTTTTCCCTGATTTTTCAAAAATAGCCAAAAAACTCGGAGAATGTGGTACTATATTTATATTATTTAATAAATTATCTGCGAAAAACTGATTGTTGTTTACAATAATATTGTAAATTTTATTATTTTCTGTATCTTTTATATCTATATTATCATTTATGTTAAAAAACAATTTTCTATTATCTGAAAAACTTAATTTTAAATTTTCTTTTTCATTTTTATATAAATTTATTTTTTTTACCATTTTGTTTTCTAAAACATAAATGATGTTTTTAAAAATAAACATATCTTTTGGAAAATCAAAAGAATTTAAAAGTTCTTCTTCTATTAAATTATCTTTTATTTTATGTATTATTCTATTGTTTTCAGTATCTATAAAATAAATATTTCTGTCACTATTTATATAAAAAGACTTAATTTTATCATAAAAAGCAATGTTTTCATAGTTACTAAAATTTACTTCAATTTTATTCTCTTTACCATCATAAGAATAAAGAATATTATAGTCTAAATCAAGATAATAAAATTTATTTTTATGTTTTATAATTTTATTAACTTTACCAATTTCATAATCTAAGTTCAGTTTTGCATTCAAAGATTGTATCTCTTTTGTTTTTATATTATAGATTTTCATACCCCCATTAATATCAAAACTTACTAAAATATTATCTTCATCTAAAAATTCAAAATCAGTAATACCAAATAATTCTTGATCATCTATAAAAGTATCAATACTTTGATCTTCAAAATTTATTATTTTTATAGAACTATCACACATATCAGTTACATATAATTTTCCATTAGTATATTTTAAACCACTTGGTAAACAAAAATTTTTACTCATTATGTCGTAAATTATATCACCATGTAGAGAAGTTACTAGTATTCTTTTTGTTCCAGAATCTAAAATAGCCATTAATGGATAATTGTATCTTTCATTTTTTATAAATATAATTTTACTAAACATATCAATAAATTTTGAATTTTCGTCATAAATATTGTTTACTGTATTTCTAACACTAAAAAACTTCTTTTGCATCAAGATTTGATTTATTTTAGATTTTAACTTGCCTAAATCTATATCATTATTAAAAGCATATCTTATGTTTCCCATTTCATCTAAAATCAAGAATTTATTATTTTTAAAATTAATGCCAAATTTCTTTTTAAGTAGAGATTTATTTGTATACAATACTGGATTTTTAATCCCATAATTTTTAAGTAAAAATTCCACTTTACTATCATTATTTAAATTATTGATATTTAAATTTTCATCATCTTTAACTACAATATCAAATATATTTATATCGTTATAATTGTTATTTATATATTTAGATAATTTTAAACTTTTTAAAAAATCGATATTATTATAATTATATATATTTATTATTGTTATTTTATTATTTAAAAAATTATCAATTAATTTTATATTAGTATTTACATTGTATATACCATTATTTTCTCTCTCTAAATTATTTTTAAAAGTTCTATAAAATGAACTTTTAAAATCAATTATTAGATATTTTGTAATTTTCATCATCACAAACAATGTAGTTAAAAACATTATAAAAATTATTAATATTTTTTTAATTAATTCATTTTTCATTATTTATCTCCTAGAATTTTTATTTCTAATTCTAAAACAATACTTAATTCTTTTTTGGCCTTTTCTATAGCGGTATCTATAGCATTTTCAAGATCCTTTGATGATTTTGTTCCTTCATTAACTAAAAAATTCGCATGCTTCGCAGAAAAATTAGCACCACCAAAATCCACTCCCTGTAATCCAATTTCCTTTATAATCTTCCAAGCTGGTAAATTTGATAAATTTTTAAAAGTTGAGCCGCAAGTTTTTGCGTTGACTGGCTGTGTTTCAATTTTTTTATTTATCATATTTCTAAAATTTTCATCTATTTCTTTTTTGTCTTTTTTTTTATTTATTTTAAAAGTTGCTTCAAGAAAAATTAAATTATCTGGTAAATTATTTTTTCTATATTCCATATTGCATTCATCAATATTGTAAGTTTTGATTTTTCCATTAAAATCTATAGTTTTAATGGAAATTAAATAATCACTAACTTCACTACCATAGCAGCCAGCGTTCATTTTACAAGCACCACCTATAGTTCCCGGGATACAAGCTAAAAATTCATAGCCAGAAATTTCTTTTTCTCTGACCCTATTAAAAAATTTTGAATTTAAAGCACCACATTCAGCAACTATTCGTGTTTTTTTTATTTCAACATTATTTAATTCTTTTGTTATTATAACAATTCCGCGAATTCCACCGTCTCTTATTAAAATGTTTGAACCAGCCCCTATTACAGTTATTGGTTGTATATTTTTTGTCTTATTTAATTTTTTTAGAAAAGAAATCAATTCTTCTTTAGTTTTTGGAATAAATAAATAATCTGCGTTACCACCAACTCTAAAATTCGAATATTTAGCTAAATTCCTATTTTCTAAAAGATTTTTTATTGACATAAATTATTGTTTTATCAATTAAAATTTAATAAAAAACCAAGCATTATATTATATCCTTCTTTTTCTTTTTTTGTATTTTTTTCAAAAGTTGATGTAAAATTTATATATTCCGCATACATTGAAATGTTTTTTGACATTTTATTTTCTATAGCAAAAGCATATGATTTAAATTTAGTATAGTCTTTATATTCGCTATTAAAAAATGTAACACTGAAAGAAAATTCATCTAACTCATATGAAACACCATAAGTCAAATATTTTCCTTTTTTTTGAGTAATTGGAGATAAATTTAAATCTTCCTCAACATTTCTTTCTGTCCTTCCAACTGAGCCAGCGGCGGTTAAACCAAAATAATTGATATTGCAACCAAGTTCTAAAGATTTAAATTTATTAGTTATATCTTCAGACTCACCATCTGTTTTGTTAATTGAATTGGAAATATTTTGTTCACCGACAACCGATAAAGCGACACCAAGATTATCAAAAGTATTTATATAACTTAATCCATAATCAATAAATGTTCCTAAATTTATTTTATTACTAATCGTTCCGCTATCTATATTACCAATATTATCTGGTTTTAAATAGACATTTGGAATTATACTGGCACCAATTTGAAAATTATAAAATTCTGGAGAATAAAAATTTACTTTCGTTAAATATTTACTATTATCCCAAAAATCACGATTAATACTATCATTATAGTAACCAAAATTTTGCGAAGTTAAAACACCTGGACTTAAAATATATGCAGAATTACTGCTACCATCACCAGCTAAAGTTATATATTTTGTAAAATTACCTGAAATTCCACCAGAACCTAATGCTATTGTATCAGCACCAATTCTCATATGTTCAGCAACACTTATTGTGTTTCCTAATTCTAATCTTCCATAATAACCATATAAATAAGAATAATATTCTTTTTCTTTACTAAAATTATTATTAAAAGTTTGTATAAATTTTATTCCGTATTTTGTAATTTCATCCAACTCCCCATCTAAATTAACATTAATAGAAACTTCATTTTCAAAAATAGTAGATGAGTTTTTTAAATTTGTTGTTTCTGTATTTTTATATGAATTAAGCATTCCCTTAAAATCGCCATACCCTTCAATTTTTATGTCATAATTTGTTGTAAATTCAGAATTTTTAACATATGAGTGATTACTTGCTATTTGATAGGCATTAACTGGTAAAATTGTTGTTAAGCACACAAAAAATGATAAATAAAAAATCTTTCTATTCATTTTTAATATAAAATTATATAATTACCATTTATAATAAACAATTTTTATTAAAAATCAAGTGAAAATTTAATTTTTGTAAATTTACCAAGTTCAAGGTATAAAACCTCTTTTTTTCTTTATTAATACCCTATATTATTTAAATAATAGACTTCTTGCATAAAACTATTCTTATTTTCTACATATATTTAATAATTTTATTTTTTAATAA
>CATOLK010000093.1 GCA_951801155.1 uncultured Rickettsiales bacterium
CAAGAAAATCTAATCTGGAATGACGTAAATAATAGAAAATTAAAGAATAAACAAGTTTATTAAGAAATTCTAATCTGGAATGACGAAAATAAAGAAAAATTAAAGAAATAACAAATCCAATAAAAAAAGAAAGATATAAAAAAAATTATTAAATGTATATAGAAAATAAGAATATTTTTATGCAAGAAGTTAAATATTATTATCCACCGCAAATTTCAAAATCTTTACCCCCAAAGGCGCAGCAACAACACTTCCACCACCACCATGTTCCACAATAATTGCTATTCCATATTTAGTTTTTTCCATCGGTGTAAAACCAACAAAAATACTATGATTTCTATATTTTTCTTCAATCATATTTGCATCTTCTAACGATTCTTTTATTCTTTCAAGTGTTTTAGCCGAAACTACCTGTGCTGTTCCAGTTTTTCCAGCAATTTCATATTTTTTATCTTTTATCCAAGAGGCAGTACCATTTTTACCATTTATAACTTGATACATACCTTCTTTTGTTATTTTGACACTTTTTTCTTTAAATAATGGTGGAAATAAATATAAATTTTCATTATAATCTCTTATATAACTATTATATATTAAAAATGGTTTTATAGGATAACCTCCGTTTACTATTCTAGAAACCATAACTGCCATTTGTAATGGATTAGCAAGAACATAACCTTGCCCTATAGACATATTTACAGTATCTCCTTTAGTCCAAATTTCTCCGTAATTTTCTTTTTTCCAAGTAGGATTTGGTAAAATTCCTTTATTATATTCGTTTAAATTTATATCAAATTTTTCACCAATTCCTAGTTGTTTAGCCATATTATAAATATTATTTATGCCGGTATACATTCCTAAATTAGCAAAAAATATATTACAAGATCTTTCTATTGCCTCCACTAAATTAAGTTTTCCGTGCCCGCTTTTTTTCCAACAATTAAATATTATTTTTTTTGATAATGGCATAGAACCTTGACAATCAAATGTTTTATTTTCATCCCAACCATTCTCTAAGGCTGCCATAGCAACTATAGGTTTAAAGGTTGAACCCATAGAATAAAGTGCACTTATGGTTTTATTATATAAAGGTTTTCTTTCATCATTTATTAATTCAGACCAATAATCATTAGAAATACCATCTATAAATTCATTGGTTTCAAAAGATGGTGTTGAAACCATTGCTAAAATTTCACCTGTATTTACATTTAAGACTACAACTGCAGCTCTACGATTTTCAATCAATTTATAAATATAATCCTGTAATTTTAAGTCTATTGTTAATTTTACATTCTGTCCTATTTTTGCATCTTTTTTTTCAATTTCCTTTACTGGTACATTATAGGCATTAACTTCTATTTTTTTATAACCAGATTCTCCGGTTAATTTTGAATTAAAAGAAGCCTCTAACCCATTTTTACCTATTTTATAATTAGGATGCATTAAAATATCTTTTTTTATTTTTCCAGATAATTTATTTATATCTTTATCGTTCGGCATTGCTACATAGCCTAATAGATGGGCGAATTGTTTACTATATGGATATTCTCTTATATAACCTTCCTCCGTAACTACATTATTTATTTTATAGCTATTAGTTTCTATTTTTACCAACTCTTCCCAATTTAAATTATTTAAAATAGAAACAATAGGTCTATTTCTATTATTTTTTAATTGCTTTTTTGCCCTAATTTGCTTTTCTTTATCTAAATTTAAAATATCAATTACTTGTTTTAAAACTTCATCTTCCTTTTGTTTTTTATTTTTATATAAAATTAATTCATAACTATTCTTATTATTAGTTAATTTATTATTATTTCTATCTAAAATATTCCCTCTTAAAGGAGGTATAACATTTATTTTTATTCTATTATTTTCTGATTTTTGTTTAAAATCATCAAAATGTAAAATTTGCAAATAAAATAATCTAAAAATTAAAATACATATACAGATAGCTTGAACTATCAATATCATAAACAATCTTTTTAAAAAAGCCGAACCTTTTATATGTTCTTCTAATAAATTAGACATTTTTTAAATATTTTTTATATATTAAATACAATAGATTACTAAATACTATATTTTTTATAATGTTATAAAAAGTAAATTTAAATGAAAAGAAATTACTTTCATAGAATGAAAATACAAACCATTGTGTAATAAAATATACCGAAGAAAATAACGAACTATCTCTCAAAAAATAAATAAAATGATCGTCAACTATAAAATAATTCCTTAATAATTCTATTATTTTATAGGTAAACAGCAAACTAATACTCGACAAACCTAAAGGTAAAAAATTAAACGTATCAATAATTAAACCAAAAACAAATAAATTATATTTTGAAAATTGTATTTTTTTTTCTAACCAAATGAATATAAAAAATGTAAAAATTGTGTCAAGGTTAGGTAACAAATCAAAAACAAAATATAAATTATTTTGTGTTTTATTCAATAATAACAACAAAGTAAATACAAAATAAATTACCACATACTTAAATACATTAAATAATTTAATTAGATTTCTTGCCATAATTATTTATTGCCTTTTTTATTATAACCGGTTATATAATCATTTATTAATTGCATTATTACATTTATTGTCGTATCTTTATTTAGATAAGTAGTATTTACACAAATATCAGTTTCTGTACTATAAATTGGAAATTTATCATTATAAATTTTCGTCATTAATTCTGCCTTATCTTTACCTTCCAACACCGGTCTATTGTTTCTTCTTTCAACCCTCTTTATAAGAACATCTAAATCAACATCCAAAAATATTGAAATTGCTCTCTCTCTTATAATTTCTCTTATATCTTTATCATCATAGCTGTTTCCACCTATAGATAAAACTTGAGGTTTTGCAGTATTAAGTATTTTTTTTATAACTTTTTTTTCAACGGTCTTATAATATTCTTCACCTTTTTGCTCGAATATTTCAGTACCACTTAAATTTTCTTCTTTTTCTATTTCTCTATCAGAATCAACAAATTTTATTCCTAATCTTTGTGCTAAACCAAATCCAGTTGTAGTTTTACCAGCTCCCATCATACCTATCAGAGCTATTGTTCTTTTTAAAGAAGGATGTAATGTTTCTTCCATATTATTTTCTATAATTATTACATAAAATTATTAATAAAATACTTGAATATTTCTAAAAAAGAAACAAAATAATTCATAGTATGATTATATATATAATTATTTTATTTAAAATAGTCAATAGAAAAATTAATTTTTAATAAAAATAACAAAATAAAAATTTTAACTATAGTTTTGATCAATATTTATTGTATAAAATTTTTACATAGAAAAAAATTGTACAGATTTTTGATATTTTTTTAATACGATAACTTCGATTTAGTTTTTTAGCGAAAAATTTCCATTATTTTTAATTATTATTCCTATAAAAATTAAAAAATTCAAATGATATACCTATACAATTATTTTGGTTTGTCATTCTATTAAACCTTCTACATAAGAAATTACATGTTTAAAAGATAATTAAAAAACTATTAAAAAATAAGAGAAGAAAGTATGATAAAAAGTAAAATCAATGTTAGTAAAATTAATATTTATAAAATTTTTAAGTTATAAAACCTAATATTTTATTAAAATTTACTTGCAAAATTTAAATTAGTTGTTATATTGTAACTAACAATAAAAATTTTTAATATTATGACAGAAATAGATAAAAATATTAATAATAAAACAACAGAAAACAACGAAAACAAAAAAAAATGGACAGACGCTTTTAAAAAACCTAATGCAGATATTGTAGAGGATGCAGATGAAATTAAAACAGCAAAGATTGAACAAGAAAATGCATCTTTAAAGGATAAATTATTAAGAACGTTAGCTGAACTTGAGAATACAAGAAGAATTGCTATTGAAGAAAAAGAAAAAACAATAAAATTTGCGATATCAAATTTTGCAAAAGAGTTAATAACTATTATGGAAAATATGTATTTAGCTTTTAAAAGTGTTGAAAATGTTAAAAAAGATGGAGATTTTGCTGTATTTTTTGATGGTATCGAAATGACATTTAATGAATTTAAAAAAATTTTTGATAAAAATAATATAAAAAGAATCTATCCAATAAACGAAATATTTGATCCAAAATTCCATGAAGCCGTAGCACAAGTTGATAGTGAAGAAGAGACTGGTACTATTGTTGAAGTAATGCAAGCTGGATATTTACTTAATGATAGAGTTTTAAAACCGGCAATTGTTGTTGTAGCTAAATAAAATTCTTGATATTTAATTAAGCAATTTATTATTAATACAACTTCAAACTTATTTTTTAATGTATTTTTTACCTTTTAACAGTCTTTTTTCATTAAAAGACTTTTGCAATTAAATTTTGATTTATATTCTATATAATATTAGACCTCCTGCATAAAACTATATTTAAATATCAATAATATTTGAATATTTT
>CATOLK010000094.1 GCA_951801155.1 uncultured Rickettsiales bacterium
TAAAATATTTTTCTATAATTAACTTTGTTTGTATTCTCTGGATTCCACATTAAGATTTTCTAGTAAGACAAGCTTACAAGAAAATCTAATCTGGAATGACGCAAATAATAGAAAATTAAAGAATAAACAAGCTTACAAGAAATTCTAATCTGGAATGTAAATAAAGGAAAATCAAAGAAATAACAAATCCAATAAAAAAAGAAAGACATAAAAAAAATTATTAAATATATATAGAAAACAAGAATAGTTTTATGCAAGAAGTCTAATATATAGGATTAATGACCTTTAGTTATTATTATACAAAAATTATCTATAGGTAATTCTTATTTATTGTAAGAAAAAGTACTATTTTAAGTAAAAATATACTTATTAATCTATTTTAGATTTCACTCCATCGACTATATTAATTTCTTCTATTAGAAATTAACAATTCCTAATATAAAATAATATTTTTCTTGCAAAAATTTTAATAAATATTAATATAAAAACAACTTATAACTAATAATTATTAATATGGTTGCAAAAATAAAAACACTTACACTTTTAGGCATAAATGAAATTGATATAAATGTTGAAGTAAAATTATCAACTGGTATAGTGGCTTTTAATATTGTAGGATTACCTGACAAAGCTATAACAGAAGCAAAGGAAAGAATAAGAGCAACTATAAATTCAATAGGTTTGAGTTTTCCGGCAAAAAGATTATTGATAAATTTAAGTCCTGCGGATATAAGTAAAGAAGGAAGTTATCTAGATTTACCTATGGCATTGGGATTACTGGTTGAAATGGGAATAGTAAAACAAGAAATTGTTGATAAATATATAGTTGTAGGAGAATTGTCAATAGATGGGTCAATAAATACGGTAAATGGAATTTTACCAATTGCTATAGGTGCTGTGGAAAGAAATTTAGGAATTATTTGTCCAAAAAGTTGTGCACAAGAAGCTCTATGGGCTAACGAAAATATTGATATAATTGCAGTTGATGATTTATTAACTCTTGTAAATTATTTAAACGGTATATGTAAAATAGAAAAACCAATTTTAAATAAAACTAAAAAAGAAAATATTTATCTTGATTTAAAAGATGTATATGGACAAAGACAAGGCAAAAGAGCATTAGAAATAGCAGCGGCTGGCGGTCATAATTTGCTTATGATAGGACCTCCTGGAACTGGAAAATCTATGTTAGCTCAAAGAATTTCTGGAATTTTACCAGATTTAACTCCTAAAGAAATATTAGAAATTAACATTATTAATAGCATAATCGGAAATATTTCAAATGGAGAATTAATAACCAAAAGACCGTTTTTAGATCCACATTATTCTTGCTCTGTTCCCGCTATGGTAGGAGGAGGTAGTAAACCAAAACCCGGTCAAATTTCTTTAGCTCATAATGGTGTCTTATTTCTTGATGAATTACCAGAATTTCCAAGACAAGTTTTAGATTCTTTAAGGCAACCATTAGAAACTGGAAAAATATCTGTAGCTAGAGCTTATCAAAATATAACATATCCGGCAGAATTTCAATTAATAGCTGCTATGAATCCTTGCAAGTGTGGATTTTATGGTGATAATAAAAAACAATGTAAAAGAGGGCCAATTTGCGCTCAAGAATATCAAAATAAAATATCCGGTCCATTATTAGATAGATTTGATCTATTTGTAGATATTCCTAAAATTGATATTTTTGCAGAAAAACAAAAAGTATCAAATAATGAAAGTTCAATAAAAGTTAAAGAGAGAGTGAATTTTGCAAGAAATATTCAATTAGAAAGGTACAAAAATTCTGATAACAATACAAGAAAAACAAATGCTACAGCAAATAATGAAGATATCAAAAAGTATATGCAAATAAATCACGAATGCGAAAATATGCTTAAAATGGCTGACAAAATGTATAATTTAACATTAAGAAGTTATAATAAAATAATTAAAGTCGCTAGAACCATTGCAGATTTGAGTGGTACTGAAAAAATTGATGAAAATCATTTAGCCGAAGCTCTAATGTTCAAAAAAACTGAATTTTTAGTTGGAAAATAAACAAAAAAATAACTAATTTATAAATAAATATAAATTAGTTTATAAGATTGATTTATATTATTTAAATATAAAATACTATTTTAAATATTCTTTTAAATTTACTGATGGACTAAATTTTACTTTTGAAGATGCTGGAATATCAATTTCTGCACCAGTTTGTGGATTTCTTCCTTTTCTAGCTTTTGTAGCAACTACACTAAATGTTCCAAAATCAGAGATTGAAACTTTTTCATTTTTTATGTTTTCTTTGATGGTTTCAAATATAATATTATAGAATAACTCTGCATCTTTCAATGTCGAGTTAGCTTTTTCTGAGATAATTTTTAAAAATTCTTTTTTTGTCATTTTATGAAAAAACTTATTAATATGATTATTATGTTATATATTATAATCAAAAAATCAAGGTTTTTTTGTTATTTATACTAATTACAAAGTTTGAGACAAAAACCCCTTTTCTTTTTCTTTTTTATAATATTCCATAGAACTTAAACAATCAATAGATGAATGCAGTCTTTTATTATTATAATGATTACTAAATTCTTTCAATATTAAATTAAAGTCTCCTCTATTATTTATAATATTTAATAATTCTTTATTATTTAATAATTCATCTCTGACTATTCTATTAAATCTCTCTATTCTTCCATTATATTTAGGAGATCTAGGAGATAATACATATAAAGGTATATTATTGTTTTTGTATTCTTCTTCAAACAAGGACTAAATGTTGTAAAATAAAAGTTTACATAAAATTAATTATAAAAATTAGGCAATTCTATTTCAAGGTTTTTCCCAAATGTGTTTGGACCTGTACATTATTTTCAAAAACCAATATTAGCATACTGGTTTTTGATGTTATTTAATAATTTTTTATCTTCCAATACCAGATTCTTTATTTTTTGTTTTTTCATTATTAAAGCTTTCGATTGCCTTAGACAGACTGAAATTTTTAAAAAAATTCTTGAATTTATTAAATCCAAATTTTTTAGTTTTTAACTCTTTAGCTTCTTTTTTTCCTGCCTGAATTTTATTTTTTGTCGTATTTGAATTGCTTAATGATTGTGTATTAGTTTGAATCCTGTTTATTTTACTGGAATTTTCAATTTTATTTTCTGTTTTTATTTTTTCTTTTGGCATATTTTGTTTTTGAGTTTCTTGCTTTTGAGTTTCTTGCTTTTGAGTTTCTTGCTTTTTAGTTTCTTGTTTTTGAGTTTGGATGTTTACTTCTCGTTTTTGAATTTGAGTGTTTATTTCTTGTTTTTGAGTTTGAGTATTTATTTCTTGTTTTTGATCATTTAAGCATTGCGGTCTTTCTTTTAATATATTATTAAATTTAAGCTCTAGATTATCAATATTGTAAAAAACACTTCTATAAGAATTATAAGTTGAGGTTTTAATATGTTCTAAGTTTGTATTAAACTTTTCTATTATATCAGATAGTATATCTTTATTATAATCAATGCTATTATTATCTTCTATGTTTTTTCTTTTTGTTTCTATTATATTTATTAGACCATTTCTAACTTTTTCATTTGTTATAGTATTTATCACTTTTTTTACTTTATCAAGACAATTATTAATTTGTTCAATTGAATTTATTTGTGGCACTGTAGACAAGATATTATTAAAATATTTATTAAGTTTACTAATATCACCAATTGTACTATTAAAATATTCTCTGTCTTTCATTTTTTTAACAAAGTTTGATAAATCTTTAATGTTGTTTAATTTGTTTTTGTAATCATTTAATTCGTTAATCTGATTAATATTATCAGTATTCGTTTGTGCCATTAATTCTTGTTTTTTCAGCTCTATTGAATTTAATTCATTTTTATAATCCAAATAAACATTTTTTACTACCATTTTTTTTAAATCTTTAACACTATTTGGATTATATTCTTGTCTAGATCCAGCCGTTGCTCTATTCAAAACATTAACAAGTCCGTTTTCTTCTTTTATTAATTCGTTGGTTCTTTTTTGTAAATCTTCTTCGGTCATCTTTTCTCCATAGTTTTTAATAAAAAATACATTTATATTATAATTTTTAATTTTTAATTTGCAATAGTCTTTATTTATTTTCGGCACTGCTTAATTATATATCAAATTATTAAATAATTAAAATATTTTTTTATTTATATTTTCTTTATTTGTGTTTATTTTGTTGATTTTCCGTTATTTGTGTCATTCCAGATTAGAATTACTTGACAATTTATTGTCTAGTAATTCTTAATGTGGAATCCAGAAATAAATTACTTTAATATAAAAAAATAATATCAGTAATTTTTCTATATTTTATAATATAAAAAACCTTTAAAATATTTTTCTGTATTTAGCTCTGTTTATATTTTCTGGATTCCACATTAAGATTTTCTAGTAAGACAAGCTTACAAG
>CATOLK010000095.1 GCA_951801155.1 uncultured Rickettsiales bacterium
TTTAACCTCAAATACTGCTGGTTTACCAGCCAATGATGTTTTATGATAATTATCAGGAAAAACTACATTAACAATAACTTCATCTCCTTCCTTTTTACCAACCAATTGATCTTCAAAGGTATCTATAAAAGAATGACTTCCCAGTTCCAATTGATAATCATCACATTTTCCTCCATTAAATTCTTCTCCATCAATTTTTCCTAAAAAGTTTATTCTAACAGAGTCATTTAATTTAGCTTCAGCTTCTTTTTTTGTCCATTTTTTATGATCTTTTAAAATTTTTTCTATTGATTCATCAATATTTTTATCTTCTACAACTACATTATATTCATCTACTTTAATTTCATCCAAATTCATTATTGGCATTTCTGGCATTAATTCAAAAATAACTGTAAAATTTACATCTTTATCTTCATCCATTACTTTTATATCTACTTTTGGTCGTAAAGCTAACTCATATGCATACTCTTCGGCTATATCATTTGCGGTATCATTTATTAATTCCTCAATACCTCTGTAAAATAATTCTTCTTTTTCTCTTTTTTTAATTAAATCTAAAGGAACTTTTCCTGGTCTAAAACCATCTAGTTTGTATCTTTGTTGTATTTTTTTTGCTCGCTCATCTATTGATGTTGTAATTATTTCTACTGGTAAAATAACGTCAAATTCCTTTTTTAGCTCGCTATCATTAATAATGTTTTTTTTTATTGCCATTTTTGTTTAAATTTGTTGATAAATACCATATTGGTAAATAAATTATTGTTGTTTTTTTTAAAAAGTCAAGTAATGTGTCTTACCTAAATATAAACATATTCATTATTTTAAAATATATTAACCCTTCCATTTAACAATAGAAGGATTAATTTTCAAAACTAACTTTTATAAAAACCTTTTTCTTTAAGATTTTTTTCAAATTCCAAAAATATATTATTTAAATCTTGTAAAATATGATTTTCACTACCTAATTTTAAAGACAAATTTTCCAAATTTTTTCTTTGTTTATCAATTTTTTCTTCTTTTAATTTTATATCATTATTGATTTCTTTAATATCATCTAACTCTTTTTTAAATAATAACTTAGCTATTTCCGTATGTTCTTTTTTAATAGCTAGATCAAGTGGAGTATACCCGTAAGAATAAGTTTTTGCATATATATCTATACAATCTTGATTAAGTAGTTCTTGAACTATTTCTGTATATCCTTTTTCAGCAGCTATATGAAGCAAAGTTCTTGTATTTGTATCTCTTGCGTTTATTTTTTCACTTGATTGTTTTATTAAATTTTGAACTACTTCCAAATTTCCACTAAAAACAGCATTATAAAGTGGATCTTTTCTATCTAATATAATTGCTGCACTTTTATCTATACCTGTTTGTTGAAGTAATAGATTGGCAATATCCTTACGACCAGATGTAACAGCCCAAAAGAGTGGTGTTATTCCACTTTTATCTTTTACATTTACATCTATATCTTTTTGCTTAAGCAATTCTTCGATTATATTCAAAGATCCGAATCTAACAGCTTCGTGTAATAGACTATTATCTATATTTATATTTGGTTGTGAAAGTAAGAACCTGACTGATTCTATTTTTTTATTTTCAATTGCCAAATAAAGCAAACTTTTTTTATCAATTTTTGCATTAACATCCATACCAGTTTTTTTAAGTAATAATTCAATTACTTTTGTATATCCTTTTTCAATAGCCCAAGTAATTATAAAATCTCTACCTAAATATATCCCTTTTTCCTCATCTAATTCTAAATTTGGTTGAGAAAGTAAAAATTCAACCATTTCTTTTTTATCTCCTCTAACAGCTATTTTAATAGGAGACATAAAACAGGCATACTGTTCGTTTATATTCGCACCTTTTTCAAGTAATAATTTAACAATTTCTACATGTCCATTTTCAACAGCCAACTTAAGTGGTGTATCTCCTTTGGTTACTTTATTTATATCTATATCTTTTTGGTTAAGTAACTCTTTGACTATTTCTGTCCATCCATATTCAATAGAATAATAAAGTTGTTTATCTTTATCCTTACATTCCTTTTCTAGTTTTATATCTTTTCGTAAAAATAATAATTTAATTATTTTTGTATACCCCTTTTCAAAAGCCCAAGAAAATAATTGATCTCCAGATACCCTTGCCACTTCCGGTTTCAATCCTGGTTGTGAAAGTAACAATTCAACCATTTTTTCATTTTTAGTCTCATAAGCATAATCAAGATAAGTGGGGTAAAATCCAAAAGATTTTCTATTTAATTCAAAATCTTCTCGCGAAATTAATAATTCAATTACTTTTTTATAATTTTTTTCAAAAGCTGTAATAAGTAACATTTCACTTTTATATGTCATTGTTTCGTTTAATTTTAGATTTGGTCGTGAAAGTAAAAACTCAATTAATTTTTCATTTTTATTATCCCAGGCGTAATCAAATATAATTTCTTCGTTAATTTTCAGATTTTTTTGTGAAAGTAAAAGATTAACTATATCCATAAACCCTTCTTTAATAGCTTCTACAAGAGAGTTACCAATATTTATATTATATTTATAATCTTTATTTTTTTCTAATAATAATATTAATTTATTTATACTTCTAGTTTTAATAATACTTCTAAAAAACATTTCTTCAGCATCGTTCATTTTATATTTTTCAAAAGAATATAATATTTGATCTATATTATTCATATTAATATTTTCTTTTATTTTGAAAATAATTTTATTTAAATATAAAGCTTTTTTATCTATATTGGGAATTATTTTTTCAATTTCATCTTTTAAATTTTGAACTACAATCTCATCATTGTAATTTTTAATATATTTTTTAAGAATATTGTCAATAATTTCATTTGATGTTGTATTGTTTAAATTTTTCACAATATCATCATAATTTTTTATTATATCATCAGCAACATATTGAATTATATTTTCATCCATAACTCCACTGTTATTAATCGCGTCTAATATTTTTTTTTCTTTAAATAGATTTAATTCTTCATTTATAATATACAATATTGTTTCATTAATACTTTGAATTACTTTTTGTTTATTTTCTTCAGTTAATAATTCTTGATTATTTTTATATTTTTCTATTTCATAACAAATATCTAACATTTTATATAAATATGATATTGTAAACATTTCATAAAATTCTATTTGGCATTCTTCTCCTATCTCAAAATCTTCATTTTCAAATATTTCTTCATTTATATTACTTTCTATATGATCTAATATATCTCCCATACTATAGAAAATATCTTCGCTTTTAGTTTTTTCGTTTACTATATCTAATAAAAAAGAAAATACATCTGGATCTTTAACAATTCTAAATAATTCTTCTATCTTATCTCTATTATTTAATATATTAAAAATAATAAAAGGATAATTAACATATAAATATTTAATAGATGCATCACTATTGCTAGCGCAGGCTTTTTTAAAAGTTTCATAATCAATATTGCTAGGATTATAGTTATTAAAATTAAATTGTTCTAACAATGTAATCATACGATAATTCCCGCCGAAAAAAACAGAATCAAGGATTTCTTTATCAAATATATAATTAACTTTTTTATCAAATACATCAATACCATCTCCAAATATAAATAATTTTTCAAATAAATCATAATCTTTTCCAGCCTCGCATAAGGCTTTAACAAATTCTTTTGTTAATTTATGTCCATGAACATTATCATTAAATGAATAATCTGTATTTTTTAATATAGTATTAATTATACTAAAACCATTATTATTTTTTTTAAAAATAGAAGAATTTTCAGGAGTATTAAAATTATTAATTACAAAAGAAAAAATATTATGATCATTATAATCTGCAGATAAAATATCTTTTGTAAAATCATCAACCATAACAATCTTCTTTTCTGTAAAGAAAAATTTATATTCTATTGAATTAATTATAGCACTGAAAGCTAATTCATTCATTTTTAACTTTTTCAAAATTTCTTCTTTTTCTTTTTCTGAATTAGAATCGTATTTTCTTTCTATTTCATTATATCTTCTTATTAAAGATTCTATTTCTTCATTAATATTCTTTTTATCATTTTTATAAATAATTGTTGGAAAAAAATAAAGCGAAGAATATTCATTGGATTCATTGGATACTTGTTGTAAAATTTCCACTATTTTTTCTGACATACTTTACTCCATTATTTTTAATATAAGTTTATGAATTAAATATAATGGTATTAAATTAATTTTCAAGTAAAATATTGTATAAATAGTAGTAATACCCACTTATACTTTAGACCTCCTGCATAAAACTAGAATATTTTAATTTATTTATTTTTATGATTGTTTATTCTTTAATTTTCCATTATTTACGTCATTC